>JBDSGI010000459.1:0-34632 GCA_039919035.1 Opitutaceae bacterium | reverse complement strand
TACCCGCGAGGCCAGGACGGCCTCAATCAACTGCTGGTCGCCCCCGCCGACATCACCGGCTGGCGCGGGCCCTACCTGAAGAGTGACATCCCGCTCGATCCTTGGGGCCATCCTTACGTTTACGAGTTCCCCGGTCGGGTAAACGTCAGCGGTTACGACGTTGTTTCCATGGGACCGGACGGCCAGGCTGGCACAGCGGACGACGTGGTGAATGCATCGATCACGGCAAAGTAACTTTTCCCCGCGACGGTGCGGCGGTTTCACCCTGATCGAACTGATCTTCGTGCTCGCGCTGCTGGCCATCGCGGCGGTGTTCGTCGTTTCGAGCATGGGTTCTTTCTTTCGTGGCCGCGCGCTGAATTTCGAAGCCCGCCGCATGCTTTCGCTAACCCACTACGCGCAAAGTCGCGCGGTCTCGGAAGGCATTCCGTTTATCGTCTGGATTAGTCCCGCCGAGTCCGCCTACGGACTCGCGGTGCAGTCCAGTTACGCGGATGCCGAACTCGACACCCGCGCCATCCGCTATGTCGCGGAGGCGGGGCTTACACTGGAGACGCCGGAACGCGCCAACGCGCCCATTTCGGAACAGGACGACGAGCGGCTGGGCCTCACCGATGAGAACATGGCGGTCATCCGCTTTACGCCGGACGGCTTCTTCGACGACTCGAGCGTCGCCAAGATCTCCATCCGACTGGGAAATGAAGCCGGCCTCGAACTCGTGCCGATGGCCAACCGGCTCGGCTACGAGGTGCGGCCTCTGTCCAATGTCAACTGATGCCCAGCGCCACCTGCGCCCCAGGGGATTCACGCTGGCAGAAGTGCTGGCCGCCTTGTTGTTCATGGCCATTTTGATCCCAGTTACGATGCAAGGCGTGGCGGTGGCCAGTCGGGCGGGCATCCTCGGCCAGCGCAAGGCAACCGCAATGCGCATCGCCGAGCGGGTGCTCAACGAGCAAATCGCCTCCGGCCAAATCGGCACCGCGACGCCCTACGGCAACGTCATTGATGGCGATATCAGCTACCCGTGGACGATGCTCACCGAACCGTGGACGGAAGACGCGATGACCGTCGTCACCGTGCGAGTGTCGTTCGATGTCCAAGGGACAACCTTCGACATCGCCGCGAGCACGCTGTATGACCCGGCGGTCACCGGCACCACGACCAGCGGCCTCGCCGCCGTGACGCAATGAACCCCGCCGCCCATCACGTTCATCGCGCCCGCCGCAGCCCGCGTCACGCCGTCCGGCGCGACAGCAGCCGGGCGGTGGGCAACCGCGGCAAAGCTGGGTTCACTTTGCTTGAACTCCTAGTCGCCACCGCCATCGGCGCAATCGTGCTGCTCGTGATTAACACCACGTTTTTCGGCGCGCTGCGTCTGCACAACACCACCCACGAGAAAATCGACCTGGACCTCGTGGTGCAACGCACCCTGGGCATCGTGCGCAAGGATCTCGCCGGCATCATGCTTCCGGCCAATCCGCAGGCCACGACCAATACGCTCTCCGGCCAGCTCGTCAGCGACAGCTTCAGCACCAACGCGATGGACAGCCAGGGCGAACGCGTCACGCCCGACATCACCACCAGCTCCGGTCGCATCGACGGCTGGACGCCCTTCGCCGAGGTGCAAACCGTCGCCTACTACCTCACCCCAGCGGCGGACGGCGGCCCCACCAAAGATCTCGTGCGCGTCGTGACCCGCAACCTGCTGCCCGCGACCGACCCGATCGCGGATACCTTCACGCTGCTGCCCGGCGTGGTGTCGGCCTCCCTTTCGTTTTTCGACGGCGAATATTGGGCCGACACGTGGGACACCACCGCGACGGGCACCCTGCCCTCCGCGTTTAAGTTCAGTCTCGTGCTCGCCCCGCGTGGGAATGCCTTCGCGAGCACCAATCCCGGTCCGGTCGAGCTCGTCGTGCCGGTTTACGTCACCACCCCGACCAGCGCGCAACTGGCCGCTGATGCGGCGCTCGCCGCGCCCGCGCTATGATTCACCGGGAAACAAGTTCCTCCGTTCGCACCCAGTCCCGGCGTGGCTCGGTCTTGGTCATCGTGATGTGGATTTGCCTGGGGCTCGTCACGCTCACGCTCTACTTCGGCAACTCGATGAGTTCGGAGCTGCGCGCGGCCAACAATCGCATCAGCGAAGTTTCCGCCCGTCAGGCCGTTGCCGGCGGCATTCGCTACGCCACCTACGTGCTCAAGCAGTTCGCCGTCGGCGGCACCGTTCCCAGCATCGAAGACTACAAGGCCGAGGCGCTGCCCGTGGGCGACGCGACTTTCTGGTTCATCGGCCGCAACACCGACGAACAACCGCAGGCACAGCTGAACCAGCCCTATTTCGCCCTGGTTGATGAATCGTCGAAGCTCAACCTGAACACCGTCACCTCGGCGATGCTGCAAGCCCTGCCGATTCCAACCATGACGGCCGAACTGGCCGATGCCATCGTCGCCTGGCGCAGCGCCACGAGCCAGAACGCGGCCAACATGGATAATCTCTATTCGCAGCTCGATCCGGCGCGCCACAATAAGGGAGCGCCATACGAGACGGTTGATGAGGTCCGCCTGATCAACGGCGCCATGCTCGACGTGCTGCTCGGCGAGGACACCAATCGCAACGGCGTGCTCGATCCCAACGAGGACGACGGCGACCTCTCCGCACCTCGCGACGACCAGAACGGTCAGCTGCTCGCCGGGCTGCTGGAATACGTGACGGTTTACAGCCGAGTGCCGGCTACTTCTGCCTCGGGGTCACGGCGTATCAACGTCACCACCCTTACCACGCAGCAAACGCGCCAGCAGATGCAGAGTCGCCTCACGCAGCGCGGCATCTCCACCCAGCGCGCCGCTCAAATGATGGCGCGCCTTCCCTTCGATCCACGAATTCCCAACAACCAAAGCACGATCAACAGTGTCGCGGACTTCATGGTCACAACGCAGATGACCGCCGAAGAATTCGTGCTCGTGCACACCGACCTCACGGCCTCGAGCGCGAACAACGGCGCGGCCCCCGGCCTCGTCAACGTCAACACCGCCAGCGAGGCCGTCCTGACTTGCATTCCGGGCATCGGCGCCGAACGCGCCGCCGCGCTGGTTTCCTATCGCCGGTCCAACCCAACCGCCCTCACCTCGATGGCTTGGCTCACGCAGGTGCTCACCAACGCGCAAATTCGCCAGGCGGGCCGCTACATCACCGACCAGTCCTACCAATTCAGCGCCGACATCGCGGCGGTGGGCACCAACGGCCGGGGCTATGGCCGCGAGAAGATTGTTTTCGATACCAGCACCAGCACGCCCCGCATCGTTTACCGGCAGGATCTCACCGCCTTCGGGTGGGCGCTTGGCACCGTGATCCGTCGCGCCCTGAACGGAATAACCGACATATGAGCATGAAGAGGAAAATCAAAAAGCGCGCCCAATCCGTCCTCGGCCTTTCGCTCAGCGACGGCCAGTTGCGGGCAATTCACATGACCCGTGCCAAGGGCGGCCTCGAAGTCGTGAAAGCCGCGAGCGCCGCACTCTCCCTCGATCTGATGCATCCCGAGCCGGAACTCATCGGTCGCGAGATCAAGAACCACCTCGACGCGGCGGGCATCCGCGAGCGGGAGTGCGTCGTCCGCATTCCCCCGCGCTGGGTGATGAGCCAGCAGACCAAGGTGCCGGAGCTTTCGCCCGAGGACACCGCGAGCTTCCTCCAAATCGAGGCCGAAAAGGGCTTCCCAGTCGATCCCGCGCAACTTCAGATCGCACACTCGTTTCAAAAATCGGAGTCCGGCACCCACGTCACCCAGCTCGCGGTGCGCCGCGAACAGCTGGAGCAGCTCATCGCCGTGTTACGGGCCGCCAAGCTCAAGCCGGTGAGTTTCTCCCTCGGTCTCGCCGTGCTGCCCGCCGCCCACGTGGCCGCCGGCGCCGGCCGCATCATCGTCGCCGTCGATCACGCCGGCGTGACCCTGCTCGTAGCCGCGGGGGGCGGCATCGCGGCGTTCCGCACGTTTGAAGTGAACATCAATTCGGAGGCCGGAGAGAGCGTCCTCAACGGCGCGGCGGTTGCGCGCGAGTTGCGCATCACGCTCGAGCAGGTGCCCGCCGACCTCCGCGCGCAATTGCACGAACTCTACCTGACCGGCGAATCCGGTCTGGCCCGGCAGCTCGCCGGCAGTCTCGGCGACTGGGCCAAGGGCATGGGCCTCGCGATCGTGCGCGGCGACCTGCCCGACAAGGATCTCTCCGCCGAAATCGCGGAAAAGCTCGCGGGCCGGTGGCTGGAGAACGACTCATCTGAACTTGAGTTTCTCCCCCCCCATCCGGGCCGCTGGGCGCTGCTCATGGCGCGCTACAACTCGAAGCGGCTCGCGACGGCCGGATTCGCCGTGGGTGCCGCCGCTCTCGTCGCCCTCGCGGCGTTCGGCTGGCAGGAATACGAACGCTGGAACTTGCGTTCCGAGTGGGGCGACATGCAGCCGCAAGTCGTGAAACTCGACGCCGTGCAGCGGCAAATCGACGAGTTCAAGCCGTGGTATGACACCACGCACCGCAGCCTCAGTATCCTGATGCGCGTGACCGAATGCTTTCCGGACAACGGCAGCGTCACCGCCAAAACCTTCGAGGTGCGCGGCAACACCAATGCCCTCGTCAACCTCAATGCCCCCAATGCCCTCGTCAACATCAGCGGCACGGCACGAGACAACGCCTCACTCCTCCGCGTGCAGGAGCAGTTGCGGCAGGTGAAAGAAGTCCAGAACCTCAAGATCGAGCAGATCCGCGGTAAAACCCCGATGCAATTCACCCTCACCTTCGGCTGGAAAACCCGCGCCGGCATATGAAAATCACCCTTCCCAACCGCCAGCGCGGGCTCGTGATCGGGGCCGGCGTCATGGTCGCCCTCTTTGTGCTCAACAGCGTTCTGTTCGAGCCGCTCTACAAAACGTATAAGGCGCACTCCGCCGAGATCGCGAAGCTGAAGAGCGATGTCGCGCGTGGCCGCAACGCCATCGCCCGCGCCAACCAGACCGAAAAAACCTGGGCCGACATGCGGGCCAACGCCCTGCCGAAAGACGCATCGCAGGCCGAGCAGGATGTGATTTCCTCGTTCGACCGCTGGGGCCGCGCCAACAACATCGAACTCAGCTCCATCCGTCCGCAATGGAAGCGTGGCGCCAAGGACACCTATTCGTTGCTCGAAACCCGCGTCGATGCCACCGGCACGATTCCGACGCTGAGCCGCTTCATCTATGAACTGGAACACTCACCGCTTGCCCTGCGCGTCGACTCGGTTGAAATGACCTCGCGCGACGACTACGGTCAAAAGCTCACCCTCGGCCTCATCGTCAGCGGCCTTCGCCTCTCACCCTTGGAGCGCAAACAACAATGATGCCGCGCACTTTCTTCCTCACGGTCCTCACCGTCAGCGCCGCCCATGCTCTGGCCGCAGAGCCGGCGAAGGCACCTGACACACCTGCCCCGGTCGCCCCGGCCGCCGTCACGCCGGCCCTCCCGGCCTCGCCCGCGCCGTCGCGCCGGTCGCGTGCCGAATCTAGCGCGAAGACCCCCGCGCGCACGGACACCGCCACCGCTCCGGCTGGATCGTTTGACGGATTTCGCGCCATCGCCGATCGGAATATTTTCAACCCGAATCGCACCGGCCGCCGCGAGCGCAGCACCGAGGAAATTGCGCCGCGACTCGACCAGATCACCCTCGTCGGCACCATGGAATCCGACCGCGGGCTCCGGGCGTTTTTTGACGGTTCCTCGTCCGCCTATCGCAAAGCCCTGCGCGCCGGCGATTCCATCGAGTCGTTTAAAGTCACCCAAGTCTCGCCCACCGGTGTCGAGCTGGAGCGCGAAGGCCAGCCGGTCTCGATGCGCGTCGGCCAGCAACTGCGCCGCCCGGAAGGGGGCGAATGGAAACTCATCGCCGCCGATGTCGTGCGCAGCGAGGCCGCGACCGCCGCCGCCAAGACCAGCGCCGGCAAAATCGATCCGACCGCCCAAGTAGTCATCCCGACCAACGCCGATGAAGTCACCCGGCGCCTCATGGAAAAGCGCAATCAAGATTTGAAAAAATGAAAACCAACCTCCTTGCCCCCACGCTCTGCCTCGGATTCGCCGCCCTGACGGCCGGGGCCCCAGCCCAGATACCGGCGCCCGCCACCACGACCGCCGCCGCGACCGACTCGTCCCGCGCCCCCGGCGAGCTGCGTTTCAACTTTCGCGGCGCCCCGCTCGAAACCGTCCTCAACTACATGAGCGAGGCCGCCGGCTTCATCATCGTCATGGACACGCCTGTGCGCGGCAACGTGGACATGTATAGCGCCCAACCGGTGACGAAAGCGGAGGCCATCCAGCTCCTCCAAATCGCGCTCAGCAAGAACGGCTACACCGCCGTCGTGCAGGGCCGCACCATCGTCATTGCCTCAAAGGACGACGCGAAGAAAAAGAACCTGCCGATCCGCACCGGCAACAATCCCGAGGATATCCCAATGACCGCCGAGATGTTCATCCAGATCATCCCGCTGCGCCATCTCGACGCGACCACCGCTGCCCGCGACCTCGGCACGCTGCTGCCCGGCTCTTCCGCCATCACCGCCAACACGGACAGCAATTCCCTCCTCGTCACCGACACCAACATCAACCTGAAGCAGGTCGTCACGCTCGTGAACGCGCTCGACAGCTCGAGCGACACCGTCTCGACGATGAAGGTTTTCAAGCTCGTGAACGCCGACCCCTATGAAATGGCGCAGTTGCTCACCAGTCTTTACGGGACGCCTGCCGCCGGCGCGGGCGGACGCGGCGGCACCACCGGCACCACCGGGCGCGGTGGATTCCCCGGTTTCGGCGGCGGCTTGCCGCCCGGTCTCGCCGCCGCTTTCGGCGGTGGCGGCGCAGCCCCCGGCGGCAGCACGAGCGGTCGCGGCTCCCGCACCGGCGGCGGGAGCGGCGGCACCACCTCGGCGCGCACCGTGCCTGTGGTCGCCGTGGCCGACCCGCGCACCTATTCCGTGATTGTGACGGCGGCGAAGGAAGTGATGCCGGACATCACCGAAATGGTCGCGCAGCTCGATTCCAGCTCGGCACGCAAACAGAAGGTCTTCGTTTACACGATGGAGAATGCGAACGTGAAGCAGGTCGAAACCGTGCTGAAGAATCTCTTCCAGAGCAGCACCGGCCGCACGACGACCAACAACCAGCCGGATGCGCTGACCACCCGCGCCACCCAAAACGCGCAGCAAAATACCACGCAAAACCTCCAGCTCGGCACCAACAGCGCCACCACCGGGGCCCGCACCAACTAACGAATCCGCGCGCTCTCCATCCCCCTTCGAACGCAAACCGATCTGACTATGAATTTCCGAACCTCTCGATTCCAACGGCTCGCACTGGCTGCCACCGCCGCCCTGCTTGTTGGCAACCTCCATGCCCAGACGACCGGCAGCCGCGGCGGCACGACCACGGGCGGCGGTGCCACCGGCGGCGGGAGTGGCGGCTCCAATTCCGGCGGCACCCGCTCCTACCAGAATACCACCATGGTCGGCGACGCCATGATCTCCAGCGATGTCGATACCCGCCGGCTCATCGTCGTGACCGACGATGCGACCAACGAAAACATCAAGACCATCATCGCCAATCTCGATAAGCCGAAACCGCAGGTGCTGATCAACGTGGTCTTCATGCAGGTCACGCACGACAACAGCTTCGACCTCGGCGCCGAGGCCGTTTACAAGGGTCCCATCTCGATCAAGACCAACCCCGAGGGCATCGCGACCTCACGATTTGGCGTCGCCCAGCAACTCGCGGATCGGACCGTTTACGGCGCCTTCTACCAACTCGTCGGCCGCGACGTAAACGCGACCATCCACGCGCTCTCCGGTGTCGCCAAGACCGAGATCCTCTCCCGCCCCTCGATCCTCACGCGCAGCAACCAGCAGGCGACCATCCTCGTCGGCCAGACGATCCCGCTGGTCAACACCTCGACCCTCAACACCAACTCGAATTCCATCACCACAACCACGTCGTATCAGGACGTCGGCATTATCCTGAAGGTCACGCCGTTCATCACGTCGAACGGACTCGTCGAAATGATCGTGTCGCCGGAGATTTCCTCTCTGAGCGTCCAGACGATCAACAGTCAGCCCGTGATTGACAAGCGCTCCGCCGACACTGTGGTCGTCACCCAAAGCGATCAGACGATTGTCATCGGCGGCCTCATCTCGACGCAAAACTCCGACTCCGAAAGCAAGATTCCGATCCTCGGCGACATACCGGTGCTCGGGGCCGCCTTCCGCCGCAAGACCACCGGCAAGGTGAAAAGCGAGCTCCTGATTTTCCTGACTCCCCATGTCGTGGCCACGCCCGACGAACTGAGCAAGGTCACCGACGGCGAGCAGGCCCGACTGGAGATGACGAACAAGATCTTCGAGAAGGCCGACCTCAGCCGCTTCATTTCGCCCCAAAAGAATTGAGGCTTGGAACGGAGGTGGCAACGGCGCGATAAACACGCCCGCCACCATGGGCCCGCTCCCCGCCAATCGTCGCCTCGTGATCGCCGCGCTCTTCGTCGCGGCGGTGCTCGCGGTGTGCGGCTGGCAGGCGCAGGAGCACGCGCGGTTCGAGCGCGCCGCCGCCCAGGCGCTCATCAACCGCGGGCGTGACATCACCTCGACCCTTGGCGTCGTCGTCCGATCCCAGCGCCGCTTCGGCGGCATCGTGTCCAAGGATCGGCTCGAAGCCACGCTTCTGGATCTCGTGCGCCCCGGCGAACTTGAGGCCATCGCCATCCTCGGCGCCACCGGCGAAACGATCGCGAGCGCCGGGCCTCATCTGGAGCCCACCTCCGAAATGCTGCGCGAGCGCGGCGTCGCCTGGCACCCCACCACCCTCACGCTGATGAACGTGATGGACCTCGGCTCCGCCACCCCGGAAGACGCCACGCGGCCCCCGGCGGCAATCGTCGTCAACGATCCCCGGGCGTTTCGCCCCTCCACCAGCCGCCGCGCGCCCGAAGGCGCGACCACGAAAACGGGCGATCCCGTGGCCGCCGGGCCCGCTTCGCCACGCTCGCCTTTCGGCCGTCCGGCCTGGATGAGCCCCGAGGAATACAATTCGGTCATCCAAAAGCAGGGCGTGCACAGTCTCGTGATTTCGCTCTCGACGGTCGAGCTGCGCAACGCCGTGCGCAACGACCTGCTGCTGCGCACGCTCGTCAGCCTGCTCGCCGCCGGCGCCGCGCTCGGGGCGGCGCTCGCGTGGCGCAACCTCCGCCAGAACGCCGCACTCCAAATCCGCCTCGTCAAGGCGGTCGAGATGAACACTCACCTGAGCGGCATGAATTTCGCCGCCGCCGGCCTCGCGCACGAGACGCGAAATCCCCTCAACCTCATCCGCGGCCTCGCCCAGCTGATGGCGATGGAGCCGCAGAGCCCGCCGAAACTGAAGGAGCATGCCGCCAACATCATCGAGGAGGCCGATCGCGTCACCGTTCAGCTCAACGAGTTCATTCATTACTCCAAACCGCGCGAAGCTCACCTCGCCCCCGTCGAACTCTCCGCCTTGGTGGCCGACGTGGCGCGAACCCTCCAATCCGATCTCGAGGAAAAACAAATTCAGCTCGTCCCGGCCACGATGCCTTTGCTGGTCGAGGCCGACGCCGCACTTTTCCGCCAGGCGCTTTTCAATCTCCTCCTCAACGCCGTGCAGGCCGTGGACAGCGGGGGCCGGATCGATGTAAGCTGGATGGCCGACGCCGCCGGCGAGGCAAAAATGGAAATCGCCGACGACGGTCCGGGCGTCCCCGTCGGCGAACGCGCCACGATTTTCAAGCCCTACGTCACCATGCGCCCCAAGGGTTCCGGTCTCGGCCTCGCGATCGTGCAGCAAATCGTCGCCGCCCACCGCTGGGAAATCAACTGCGACGAGAATGCGCCGCGCGGGGCACTGTTTCGGCTCCGCCATCTGAAGATTTCGGCGGCGCAGCCCGCTGCGTCGCGGTGAAGCCCCCTCGCATTCTCATCGTCGACGACGACCGCGGCCAACGTAGCCTGCTGGAAACGTTTCTCCGCGCCCAAGGCTACGAGACACAAACCGCCGCGTCCGGCGAGGCCGCCCTGCAAATGCTCGCCGAGCAGCCGTTCGCCATGATGGTGAGCGATGTTCGCATGCCCGGCATGTCAGGCATCGAAACTCTGCGCCGCGTGCGCCAAAAGCACGCCGACCTGCCCGTGCTGCTGGTCACCGCTTTTGCGGATATTCGCAGCGCCGTCGCCGCGATGCGCGACGGCGCCGTCAACTACCTCGCGAAACCGATCGACTTGGAAGAGTTCATCACATCGGTGCGGCTCGCCCTCGATCCCGGCGCCGAGCCCGTTGTCTCGGGCCCAACCCCGCCGCCGCTGCCCGCCGGCATTATCGCCCAAAGCCCGCTCATGCAGGCGGTGCTGCGCGACACCGCCGTGATCGCCCCGACCGACACCCGCGTGCTTATCACCGGCGAAAGCGGCGTCGGCAAGGAAATCGTCGCCGACCTCATTCACGCGTGGAGCCGCCGTGCGGCCGGACCGCTGATCAAGGTCAACTGCGCCGCGATTCCGGCGGACGTGCTCGAGAGCGAATTGTTCGGCCATGAGAAAAACGCGTTCGCCGGCGCCGCGCAGAGCAGCGTCGGCCGTTTCGAGGCGGCGGCGGGCGGCACAATTCTCCTCGATGAGATCGGCGACCTGCCCACGACGATCCAAGCCTCGCTCCTGCGCATCATCAATGACGGGACGTTTCGCCGGGTCGGATCGCCACGCGATGTCCCAACCAATGCCCGCGTGCTGGCCACGACCAGTCACGATCTTGAGGCGCAGATCGCCGCCGGGCGCTTCCGCGAGGATCTGTTCTATCGCCTCAACGTGATGGAGATTCATCTGCCCCCGCTTCGCGAGCGACCGGAGGATATTCTGCCCATGGCCACGCACTTCATTGGCCAGTTTTCCCGGCAGAAGCCGCGCTTTTCCGCCACTGTCGCCAACGCGCTCACGCGCTACCGCTGGCCCGGCAACGTGCGCGAGCTCCGCAACGCGATGGAGCGCGCCGCGCTCCTCTCGCGCGGCGAAGTGGTCCTGCCGGAGCACCTGCCGGCCCGCCTCGTCGCCGCGCCGCCCGACATTGCGACCGAAGCCGATCCCCGACGGCTCGAAGAAATCGAGCGCGAAGCGATCCTGAAAGCGCTGCGCAAAAATAATTACAACCGCACCGAGACCGCCAAGGAACTCGCCATCAGTCGCCGCGCGCTGACCTACAAACTCCAGCGCCTTCGAGCTGAGGGGGTGCCGATCGATCAGCCTTCAACGTCAGGATGACCGAAGCAGCCCGTGTGCGACAGGCCGGCAACCCAACTTCGAACGCCAAGGCGTGCGATCAAGGCGTAGCCGCATAGACGCGGAAGCGTTCAGCGATGCGGGCGGTTTTGGCGTCACCGTGGTGGAAGATGAGGCGGTAGCGGAGCAAAAGTTCGCCGCCGGCGGGCATGACGTGGTCGCCGGCGGTGAGGTTGTCTTTGAGTTTCTCGAAATCGTGCCGACCAAAAGGATTGGCCGAGAGGAGCCCGTAGTCGCGCGCGTGCCACCAGGTGGGGTGACGGAAATTCTGCGGGTGCTCGAGGAGCGCGATGCCGATCACCCGGCCATCGGCGAGCGGGCCGGAGTAGGCGGCCCACGCGGCGCGTTTACCCCAGGCGGGGATGCCGGAATCGCCGGCGGAGTTTACGAGGGCGCCAGTGCCGGGACGCTTCTCCTTGTTTTTGCCGTGAGTGACGCGGATCGCCTCATTCACGCGCACGGCCATCGTGCCCTCCTCGGTGTCGCCGAGTGTGACGGCGCCGTGCGTCGCGATGAGTTTCACCTCGTAGTCGAGGATCGTGCCGTCGAGGGTGCGCCATATGCTCAACGTAGTCTCGTCGGTGAGGAGCGTCTGCCCGTCGTGGGTTTGCCAGAGTTGGCGGACGCGGAGCAGGCCGGTAGGACCGGCGCGCGTTTCGAGGATTTTATCGAGGACAATGCGGCCAGTTTTTTTCTCCGGAATCTCGCGCCAGAGGTCGTGACCGTTGACGGCCCCGTGGGCGAACCACACGCCGCGGTGCCAGTCGTGGTCAGGAACCTCGGCGGGGTTCTTCTTGAACGGGAAATCGCGCGTGTAGCTCGTTTCATCGGCGTCGAGGATTGGATAGAGGCAAGGCTTGGGCCAGCCGGCGTAAATGTAGTCGGAGAAATGCTTCCCTCCGATCTCGATGCGGACGCGATCCGGCGCGCGGCTGAAGGTGACCTCGGGCGCCGGGGCGGCGAAGCAGAGGAAGGGGATGAACGCGAGGACGGCGAAGAATGCGCGCATGGGATCGGTGGTCACGCCATGCCGCAGGCGCGGAGGATCGTTTCAGCGACGACGAGTTCCTCTTCGAGAGAGACGGTGAGGGGCTTTTCGCCGCGCACAGCGGCGGCGAGCTCGATGAAGTCGTCGACGTAACGCTTGTAGGCGGCGAGCGGCACTTCCTGCGGGCCTTTCTTGTAGGGGCCGGCGGGGGTGGCGAGGTCGAGCGTGAGCTTGCCCGGCTCGATGGGGGTGAGCGTCGCAGTGCCGTTGGTGCCAAGGACCTCAAAGGAGCGTGGTGGCTTCGCACCGGCTTGGAGCGCGGTGTTGAAAATCACGGCGCGAGCGCGGTCGTAGTCGAGCACGGCGAGGTTGTTGTCGCGCAGTCCGTCGTCGGATTGGCCGTGGCGCGAGAGGAAGGGCGTGACGCTATTCGGTTTTCCGAGCAGCCGCACCGCGGCGTCGAGCAGGTGTGACCCGAGTTCGAACATGGAGCCGCCGGGAAACTCCGCCCACTCCTTGCGACGATCGGGCGGGAGGGAGTTGGAGATGAAACCGCGGACGAGATAGATTTCCCCCAGCCAACCGGCCCGCACCGCCTCGGAGATGGCGCGGAAACCGGGATGATAGCGCCACATGAAGCCGACTTGAACGAGGAGGTTCCTTTCGCGCGCGAGTGCGACGATGGCTTGCATGTCGGCGAGTTTGGCGACCGGTGTTTTTTCGAGGTGAAGATGTTTGCCGGCACGGAGCACGAACAACGCGTGGGCAGCGTGATCGCGAATGTCGGATTCCACGGCGACGACGCGCGCGCGGGCGAAGAGTTCGTCCTGCGAGATCATTCTTGCGCCGAGCTTCGCGCAGATTTGACGTCCGGCGGGGGTGGGATCGCAGGCGCCGACGAATTCCCAGTCCGGAGACTTGAGGGCGAGTTCGAGCTTGGCGGCGCCGTGCGAGTAGGTGACGCCCAAGAAGCCGAGAGGGATGCGCGCGGGTGCGTTGGCGGCGCGAGCCGAGCGCGGGAGCGCAATCGCCGCAGCGGCGATTGCGGAACCGGAAACGAAGCGGCGGCGGTTCATACCTTGAAAAGTTTACGTGCGTTGCCCGAGAGAATCTTGGCCTCCGTGGCGGCGGACAGCTTCAGGCTGAGGAACGGATCGAGAATCTCTTTCGGCTGCACCCACGGATGGTCGCTGGAGAAAAGCAGTTTGTCGGGGCCGCTGAAATCGAGGGCGAAGCGCATCGCTTCCGGCAGCGGCGAGACGATGTCCATGTAGATGGAGCGGACGTAGTCGCTCGGCTTGCGTTGGAGATTTTGCGGGCCGCGTTTGAGGACGGTGATCTGGTGATCAAGGCGGCCGACGATGTAGGGCAGCGTGCCTCCCAGATGGGGGCACACGAGCTTCAGTGTGGGAAACTCGTCGAGGAGGCCCGACATGATCAGGCGTGTGAGCGCGATGGTGTTGTCGAACATATTGCCCAGCGAACTGGTCATCTCGTAGCCCTTCACGAACTCGATGGTGAGCGGCTTGGCGGGATGGAGGAGCACGGGCAGATCGAGTTCGGCGGCGCGGGCGAAGAGTTCGTCCTGCGAGATCATTTTTGCGCCGAGCTTCGCGCAGATTTGGCGACCGGCGGGGGTGGGATCACAGGCGCCGACGAATTCCCAGTCCGGAGACTTAAGGGCGAGTTCGAGTTTGGCGGGGCCGTGCGAGTAGGTGACACCCAAGAAGCCGATGGGGATGCGCGCGGGTGCGTTGGCGGCGCGGGCCGAGCGCGGGAGCGCAATCGCCGCAGCGGCGATTGCGGAACCGGAAACGAAGCGGCGGCGGTTCATACCTTGAAAAGTATACGGGCGTTGCCGGAAAGAATCTTGGCCTCCGTGGCGGCGGGCAGCTTCAGGCTGAGGAACGGATCGAGGATTTCCTTCGGTTGCACCCACGGGTGATCGCTCGAGAAAAGGAGTTTGTCCGGCCCGCTGAAATCGAGGGCGAAGCGCATCGCCTCGGCGAGCGGCGAGACAATGTCCATGTGGATGGAGCGGACGTAGTCGCTAGGCTTGCGCTGGAGATTTTGGGGGCCGCGTTTGAGGACGGTGACCTGGTGATCGAGGCGGCCGACGATGTAGGGGAGCGTGCCGCCGAGGTGCGGGCAAACGAGTTTGAGTTTGGGAAACTCGTCGAGCAGGCCCGACATGATCAGGCGCGTGAGCGCGATGGTGTTGTCGAACATGTTCCCGAGCGTGCTCGTCAGCTCGTAGGCCTTCACAAGATCGGTCGTGATCGGCTTCGCAGGATGGAGCAGGACGGGAAGGTCGAGCTCGACGGCACGGGCGAAGAGCGGGCGAAACTCGGGCTCGTCAGGAAACTTGCCGGCCAGGTTCGTGTAGAGCAGCCAGCCTTTCATCCCGAGTTGCTTCACGCAGCGGTCGAGTTCGGCGAGAGAGGCGCGGACATCTTGCGTGGGCAGCACGCAGAGGCCGAAAAAGCGGGTCGGGTGCTTCCGCGCGAGGCCGGCGATGTAGTCATTTTGAAGCTGCGCAATCGCCGGGCCGTCGGCGCCGAACCACTCCGGGCCGGGGTCGTTGATGCTGAGCGCGGTGAGCGAAATTCCCGCGGCGTCCATCACCGCCAACTTGGCGGCGACGTCGGTGTAGAGTGGCGGGACTTTGCGGAGCCAGTCGCCCATCTGGATGTAGCGCATGCCGTCGCGCGTGAAGACGCGCGGATCGGTTTTTCGTTTTTCCATCAGGGTGAGCAGCTCGGGCACGAACAAATGACTCTGGCAGTCGATGCGCCCGGAGGTCGGGCGCGGCTGAGCGAGCGCCGGCAGGGTCGCGGCGGCCGTGGTGGCGGCAAGAAAATCGCGGCGGGTCAGTTTCATGGTGAAGTCTTCATCAGCCACGCGACGAGCGCGGCGAGTTCAGGGGCGGACATGGCGCGGTCGAAGGGCGGCATCGCGGACGTGGACAGGGCTTCCTGTTTCACAATGTCCGCGCGAGTGACACTGGCGATCTGGTTGTCGGCTTGGATAACAGTGAAGTTGCTCTGGCCCTCTTCGTGGATGCGTCCCGCGACGGTTTTGCCGTCGCGCAGCGTGTAGGTGTGAAGCGCAAACCCCTCGGCGATTTCGGCGCTCGGTTCGAGGATGGAGCGGATGACGCGCTCGACGTTGCCGCGCACACCCAAGCCCGTGAGTTCGGGGCCGAATGAGCCGCCCTCCGCGCCGACACGGTGGCACGCGATGCAACCCGCCGCGTGAAACACGGCGCGACCGCGGGACGCATCCGCGCGCGGGAGCGCGGCGGCAACCTGTGGGCCGGTCAGGGGCGCACCGGGCGGAGTCAAGGTGATCGCGGCGGGCGGCGGCTCGGGCACGATCCTGCGATACAAGCCCACAGAGGTCGGTCCGACCTTCTGGCCGTTCACAAACAGCGCCGCCTTCAGCGTGGTCGTCTCCGTGAAATTAAGCGTCGCGCCTTCGCCACCCTTGGCAAACTTGGGTTCGGAGCCGTCGGTGGTGAAGCGCACGACCGCCGGCTTGAGGCCGGGCACGATTTTGACGCGCACGCGGTCGACGAAGTCGCCGGCCGCCGGCGAGATGTCGATGAGCGGATTGCCGCTGCGTTTAGCCAGCCACAGACCGGCAAGGCCGGCGGTGGCTGCGTCGGTGTCGTTGAGCTGGGCGCGCACCGACGCCTCGTCGAGGTCTCCGCGGTCGAGTAAAGCGAGAAACGCTGCGCGGCGCACACCGCCGCGGGAATCGCGGAGCTTGGCGCGGAGGACATCGGGCGTGCTGATGTCGCGGAGCGCGTGCCAGCCCGCGTAGAATGAAACCCGTTCGGTCTCAGTCGCGACGGCGGCGCAAACGTCATTTAGGAGCGCAGAGCGGCGCGTTTGGCCAATGGCTTGGTAAGCGGCGAAACGCACACGAGGCTCGGGATCAGCCAATCCCGTCGCAACAAAGGATGGTAGCGCAGTCGAGCGCTTCGATTCACGGAGACGGTGCGCGACGATGCGCAGTGACTGGATGCGAGCGTTGGGCGAGAGCTTCGCGCCGGTCACGGCGAACCACTCGTCGAGCGCCGGGTCTTCAAGCGCAAGGCGGCCCAGCGTCCACAGCACCCACGTTTCCTGAGCGGTGGGCAGGTTTCGCTTGGTAACGAGTGCGACCAGATCGCTGCGGATCGCCACGCCGCGACGGACGAGTTCATCGGCAGCGTCCGTGCGATAAGCAGGAGTCGGCGCACCGAGGTCAGCCGCAAGTTGGGCGAACGTCCATTTCGCGTGGGCTTGATCGCGGTGCGCCGCGATCGGCGGGCGCGGTGCATCGGTCGCCGCGACCCGGAAGACGCGGCCTTCGTTGGTCTGGGCACCGTTCTTGATCTCGGCGGCAGTGGAGACGCCCCAGCCGGTGAGGTAGAGCGAGCCGTCCGGGCCGTGCTCAATATCGACGGGATTGAACAGGGCTTCGCCAGCCCGGAGGAAGGGCTCCCACTTGCCGCCGGCGGGCTGGAGGAGCGCGCCATCCCAGCGCGGACGATAGGCGTAGGTGGTGCGATGCAGCCAATCATTGATCAACCAAACACCCCGCCATGCGGCCGGGAGCGCAGGCGAGTCGGAGAATGTGATACCAGTGCCCGAGCCGGTAAACACCGGGCCGCTAATCGGCACCGTCGGCAAGTGACCCCCGCCGGTCCAATGGCTGCTCCACTGATGGGCCCAGCCAAAATCCGCACCGAAGAACGGCATGAAGATGCGGTCGCCATCGCTCTGATCGTTGTCGGTGCCGAGCCAGTTGAATTCAGCGTCGTAGCCGATGTCCCACGGGTTGCGAAAACCCCGCGCGACAATTTCCAGCTTCGAACCATCGGGATCGGCCCGGAGGATGCCGCCCATGCGGCCCCAATCGTCCTTCGGATCTTGGTAGGTCGCCCGGTAGTTATCGCGCGTGAAGGTGCGCGGGGCGGGAAAATCCGGTGCGCCGGGGAGCGTGGGATGACCGAAGAGTTCGCGGAACGGTAGCGGCGCGACGCGGCCGGGTTGGTTGAGGCCCTTCGAGTTGCCCTTGCTCATGTAGAGCTTGCCGTCGGGCGCGAAGTTCAGGCCATGGAGCGCGTGCTCAATATTGCCGAGATCGGTGTAGAGCATGACGTATTCGTCCGCCTCGTCGTCGCCATCGAGGTCGCGCACGATCGTGAGGTCGGGAGAATTGCCGATGTAGAGATCGCGGCCGTGCCACGCGAGGCCTTGGATGCAATTCAAGCCGCGCGCGAAGGTTTTGGCCTGGTCGAAGATGCCGTCGCCGTCGCTGTCGATGAGCATAACGACGGTGTCGCCGGGCGTGTCGGGCTTAGGGTTGCGGTATTGCGGCCCTTGGCCGACGAAGAGCCGGCCGCGCGAGTCGAAGGCCATCGCGCAGGGGTTCCGCACCAGCGGCTCGCGGGCGACGAGTGACACGGTGATCCCGGGAGGGCCGACGGGCAGTTCCTTTTTCGCGGCGTCGGCCGCGAGACCGAGCGGGCACAGCGCCGCGCATCCGATAAAGAGAGAAATTTGACGAACGTTCATTGCGGGAAATTGGGGCGGTTATTTTTGCAAATCCTGCGGTGCCGTGTTGGGCGCCCACCAAATCGCGAAGATCCCGAACCCGTAGATCAACGCGGCGACGGTGCCGACGGCGGGATAACTGCCACCCAGCGCACCGAAGACAGCTCCGGCGACCAACACGCCGCCAGCGGTGGCGAAGCGGCCGACGTTGTAGGAAATGCCGCTGCCCGTGGCGCGCACGTGCGTCGGAAACAGCTCGGGCAGATAGAGCGGCAGCCAGCCGAAAAAGAGTGTGGCGACCAAGCCTTGCGCAAAAACGATCGGGAGGAACGACGGCCGCAGCGGCGCGGTGAGTTGAAACATCGCGATGGTCAGCACGAGCGAACCCACACTGATTAGAAAATAACTGCACCGACGACCGAGCAGGCTCGCGACCTGCGCTCCAGCCAGACTGCCCAAAATGGCGCCAAACGCCCACCAGCCCTGCGTCAGAGCTTTGTAGTCCGTCTGCGTGGCCCCGCCGATTTTGTCGGCCCACGGAATCATCCATTTGCTCGCCGCCCACGCGCCGATGAGCGGGATCGAGCCGAGCATGATGCCGACAAGAGTGATTCGCAGCAGAGGCGGTCGGAAGAGGAGCCGGAGAGGAGCCGTTGGCTTTTTCGCACCGGGCGCGGCGCGCGAGGCGAGCCACGAGCGGGACTCGGGTAAAAAGAAAATCACCGCCACCCCGAGGCCCGCCGGGGCGGCGGCGAGGTGGAACAGCCAGCGCCACTCCGCCACGGTGACCGACCAGATTTGAGCGACTTGAGACAAAATGAGGACGCCGGTGTTGATCGCGGCCCCCATTAGACCAGCCACGGTGGGCCGGGCTTTGTCGGGCCACGATTCCGCGACCAGCGCGACGGCATTCGGCCACACCCCGCCGACGCCCAGCCCCACCAGGAAACGCAGGACGAGCATCTGCTCCTGCGTCTGCACCCAGGCGCCGAGTCCCGCGAAGAGGGAATAAAACAAGATGCTGACACCCATAGCGCGGGCGCGGCCGATGCGGTCGCCGAGCGCACCGAGGAAAATGCCGCCAATTGCCGCGCCGAGCATCAACGCCGCCGTAAAGCGGGCAAACCAGTCGCCGCCGAGCGTCGCGGTGTAGTTAGCACCGAGGAGCGACTTGGAGACGGAGAGCGACGCGAGCGGCATGAGCCCCAACTCGAAGCCATCGAACAACAGGCCCCCGAAGGCCGCTGCGAGAACGGCGAAACGGGCTCCACGCGAGAGCGGCGCCTTCATGATGGGCCGGCCTCTTTCTTGGTGAGGCCACGCAAGACCTGCACCAGCGCACTATTGTCGAGCGCGCCCAAGCCCGCCGCTTCCGCTTCCTCCAAGATTGCGCGGTGGGCCGCGCTCAACGGCATCGGCAGATCGGCCTGCGCGCCGAGTTCAAGGATGAGACGCACGTCCTTGAGGTGCTGCGACAGCCGCGCTTCCGGAGTGAAATCGCTCTTTAGCATTTTCTCCCCTTTGCGATCCATGATGCGGGAATAGGCCGGACCTGCGCGCATGATTGCGAGGGCTTGCGCGGCATCCAGTCCGAGGCCCTCGGCCAGTGCGAGGCCCTCGGCAAGCGCCGCGCGGTTGAGGCCGAGCACGGCGTTGGTTACGAGCTTCATCTTGGCGCCCGTGCCCGATCCACCGGTGTGAAAGGACTGCTGTGCGATCAGGTCGAGCAGGTCTTTGCTCGAGGAAAATCCAGCCGCGTCGCCGCCGACCATCGCAATCGCGGAGCCGTTGCGCACATCCCATCCGCTGCCCGAAATGGTGGCGTCGAGGTAAATGACCCCACGCGCCGCGAATTCGGCGCCGAGTGCCTCGGACGGCTCTGGGTCGCCGGTCGTTGTATCGATGATGATATGCCCCGGGCGCAGGGTGGGTGCAGCCGCTGAGATGACGTCGGCGACCTCCTTGTGGGTGGGAAGGCTAAGAAAAACGCGGTCGCAGCTCAGCAAGACTCCGGCAGCCGACGGGGAAATTTCACCCCCGAAGCGGCCGAAGGCGGTTTGCCGCTCGGCATTCACATCGAAGCCGATTACTTTCCGCCCGCCTCCGATGAGGCGCTGCGCGAGTTCGCCGCCCAGGAGGCCGAGGCCGATCACTCCGATGGGCGCGTTCGTAGCGGTATTTACTGTAGCAATGGAGAGCATTTAGAATCGTCCGGTGATGCCGGCGCTCATTCGCGTGCCGTAATATTGGTCGTCCACCGGCCGGGTGCCGAGACCCTGATATTTGAGGTATCTCGCGTTGTTGATGTTGTAGACGTCGATGTAGAAACCCAAGCGCGGGCTCAAAGCGTATTTCGCACTCACGTCGACGAAAGCGCGTTGTTCGAGAAACTGCCAGACGGCTGGGTTCGTGTTGTATGACGTGAGTTGCTCTCCGACGTAGTTGAGTTGGGCGCGCAGCGTGAGTTTAGAGCGGATGTAGGAAACGCCCATGTTGCTCGTGACCGGCGCGAAATTCGCGAGCTTGTCGACGACCACCGTGCCGGAAAACGTTCCGCGGGTCAGCAGCCGGGTGTAGTTGGCGAACACCCCAAATCCTCCGAGCCAACCGGGCAAGAATGTGAGTTGCTGCTGATAGTTCGCCTCGAAGCCCTTCACGCGGGCCCAGCCGCCGTTGGTTTTGGTGTTCAGGTCGAAACCTTCGTATTGACCTCCGAAACCGTTGCCCGCGCCGCCCGGCACAGTGTTTCGCACGGAGAAAATGTAATCCTTGATTTCCTTCTCGAAAACGCCGACCGAGAGGAGGCCGACCGGTTTCAGGTAACGTTCAACGCTGATATCGTAACCCGTCGAGCGCTGGGGTCTCAGGCCGGTGTTGTTCTGCGTGATGGAGTTTGACGCCGTATTGACCGTCGTAATCGGCATGAGATCGGTGAAGGAAGGGCGGCCGATTCCGGTGGAGACGCTCGCGCGGACCAAAAAATCGGGCAGCGGTTCGTAACGTAGATGCACACTCGGAAACGCGTCGGTGTAACTCGTCTTGCGCGTCGTTTTGCCGCCAAAGCGCAATTCCGGCTGAGAGGCCGGGAACTGGGTGTCGGTCACCGGACCAGTGGCTGAGACGCGCGTGTTCTCCCACCGCGCCCCCGCGAGCACGGAGAACTTGCCGGCCTTCACGTGGCCCTGAAGATAGCCAGCGGTGACGCCTTCGCTCGCCTTGCCGTCGTTGACCAGCAGATTTTGACCGGACCTGTTGCGATCATAGGCGAAGACAGTCGGGTTGGCAGCGATCTCCCGATGCATGGCCCGCCAGTCCGGCCACGCCGCGAGCTGGGCGTAGAAACCATCGATGGGACGATATCGATGCCCGTCGTCCCGGAATCGATTTAGGTTATCATCATTGACTCCGGTGGCCGGGTTGCGACCCGCAACGCCGTCGGGCCCGACATAAGTCCAGACGTCTTGGGCCCGATCCTGCTTCTTTTCCTGATACCGATAGCGAAAACCTCCCTTGAGATACGTTGGCAACGCGGTGGCGAAGGTTCGCTTCACATTGAGCTGGGCCGATGAGATTTCATCATTCGCGTGGAAATCCTTCCGGTTAATTGAATCAGTGTAGGCATTGTCATAGTTGGCCGGATCCAAGCCGCCGGTGCGCACGATCGAGGGGAAATGCAGCCGGTTGGTGCGATCGACCGTATAATTTACGCCGTTCACGCGCAATGAGAGATCCCGGCGCTTCTCAAACCCGATCGAGGGGGCGGTTGAGGCATCCCCATCAATCTCAAAGTCTCGCCAAGTCAGCTTCATTCCGGCGAGCAGGCGCAACGTTTTCACGGTGCGAACGCGATCCTCCATTTCGTATTCAAACTGACCGTTGGTCAGCACGGTCACGACGTCGTCGGTCGAAACGGCGGTGCCGTTGCTCCGCCGGACGCGTTGCTTGTGCTGATCCATGATATCCCGAAAATTATTATACATCACGCTGGCGAAAACGGACGCCGCCTTGCTCAGCTTGTAGTCGGCGCGCATACTGACGCCTCCGCGATCGAGACGGATTTCGTCTTCCGAAAGTTGAAAGTCCGTCATCGGTGCCGGGGCGCTGAGGGTGGGATTGGTGTAGCCGGCGCGAAAGGAGGAGCGCGGTCCCGACGTCCGATTGAAGCTGCCCGAGAGGACCATACCGAGTCGGCGCTCCGCCCCGAAAACATCCGAATAGGAAAAACTCGCCGAGGGATAGGATGTGCCGCGCTGGGCGTAGGTGTTAACCCCGACGGAGTAATCAAAAACCCGGCCGGCTCGATCAAACGAACTCTTCATCTTCAAGTTGACCGATCCACCAATCGAATCCGCATCCATGTCGGGCGTCGCCGCCTTGATCAACTCGACGGACTCGATCGATGCGGTGGAAACCTTGTCGATCTCAAACGCGCGGCCCGAGCCGCGAGTCGTCGCTCCGGAAAGTCGGGTGCCATCGACCGTGACCGAATTCAAATCCGCCGACATGCCGCGAACGGACAACTGAAAAACGTCGCCCTCGTCACGCGCGCCGCTGACCCCGGACAACTTGATCAACATGTTCCCGAGGTTGCTGTCCGCCACATTGCCGAATGCATCCGTGGCCACACTCGTCTTGATATTGTCCGCGGCGCGTTGGCTGCTGATCGCTGCCGCCTGACCCTCGCGCACGCTGGAAACCTTGAACGCATCAAGTTGGTAGATCTTCGACGAAACCTCGACGAGCACTTCACTCGCGGCCCCGGCGGCGACCGTGATGTTGAGACGGGTCACATCGAGCCCGGGATAGGTAACGACGAGCGTGCGGGCGCCCGGCGGCACACCCTTGAGGAGGAACGCGCCGCCGACTGCGGAAAGGTCGTTAATCCCCGGATTGCCGTCGAGAACGATGCTGGCGCCGGCGAGATAGGTTCCCGTGGCGGGGTTAAGCACGCGGCCTGACACCGTTCCCGCCGTTTGGGCGTGGAGAGACGACACAACAAGGATGAAGAGACTAACGGCGAACGCAGCAGTCGTGCGGAGTGAAAACAAGAAGGATTTAGGATTCATGACGGGATTGAGGGGGCGAGGGATTGCGTCTGCGGCGGGAGAAAAGCTCCGCTGCCTACTACAGATCGGGGTAATAGAGCCAAGGGCTACGGAGGGCATTTCGGGTTGCACGACCAATCAGCTTGTATCTGTGAGATACAAGTGCCGCGCGGCGACCGACCGACCTCCCGTCAGCGCGGCGGCGCTGGTGGCCCCAGCGACTGGCCGGCGACGAAGCGCGGCATCAGCCGGTCATGGGTGAGCTTGAGCGTCTCGCCGGCCGCCAGTCGTGCGAGCGCGATCGCCAGTTTGCGGGCGATCGCTGACGAATCGGAGCGGTAGCGCGCGACGGCGGGCACCAGATATTCTGCAAACGTATCGTCTTCCCGGCAAATCACAGAGAGGTCGCGAGGAATCTCCATCCCGAGCCGTGGCAGAATCGTCAGGACCGCCGGCAGACTGAGCGACTTAGTGATGAAGAGCGCGGTGGGTCGCGGCGTGACGCGCATCAGCCGAATGAGCCGCGAATGGATTTGGGCCAGAGAGCCGTCGTGCTCGAGCAGGAGCGGGGGCGCGGCGCCGGCTCGGCGCGAGGCGGTGAAGGCGTCGCACGTCGTCGCGTCGGCGGCGGAGCCGGTGCGTTGGAGGAGGATGGCCATGTGCTCATGCCCGGCGGCAGCGAGTTGGGCGGCGGCATGCTGCGCGATCGCAGCGTGGTCGTATTCGATCGACGGAAGATTGATCCCAGCGAAAACCGGCCCGACGAGCACTACAGGCAGCCCTCCGGCGGCAAACCACGTTTGCATGGCGAGCGTGCTGTTGAAGATCACCCACGCCGCGCGCGGGTGAGAGAGGGCCAGTTTTTCGAGCTGGACCGCCGGAGCGGAACGATACGGCAGGCGGCCCTCGCGCAGCACCAGTTCCAGCCCGGAGCGCTGGAGCAGCGGTGCAAGTTCGCTAATCCAACGGGCGATCGAAGGGCGAAGCGACCAGACCGGTTCGGGCAGGAGCAGGATCACCGTGCGAATCGCGGGGTCGGAACTAACCGGCCGGCGCCGCGCCCGCACCGTGGGCAATCGCCCTTGTCCAAGCTTGAGCAGTCCTTTGCGCGCCAGCTCCTGCAGCGCGGCCCGCAGGGTGGTGCGACTGATGACGAACCCTTCGCAAAGTTCCCGCTGGCTCGGCAGCCGATCTGGCCAACGCGCGGCCCGCAGATCGATCTCCAAGAGCTTCACGGTCTGACTGACCAAAGTATTTCGTTGAGGGAGGAGTGAAGACGCCACGTTGGGATCGTGGAAAGATATTGTTAGCAGGTTTCAAGAATATCCACCCCAGTGCCTGAAATGATCGAACCATTCCCGCACTGAAATTTGGCTGTGCCCGACCAGGAATGGCTCGTTTGTGCATTTGGACCGTCGAGCTTGAAGGCCGCCCACCCTGCCGTTTTTGCTTCAGGGCAGATTGTGATCGCTTTGGTAGAGACTGGAGCGGGCGAAGAGCTGATGGAGGCGCGCGGTATATTTTGCCAGGCCGCGGTAGCGGACCGGGGGTGGTAATGCGAAGCGACGATCTCGGCGAGGGCGGCTGGGATGCGCAAAGGCGCGCTGGCCCTTGAAAAACCCCTTTCGCAAACCAGCCTCTATGCCTGAATGACGCGTTTGGGCGCGGCAGTAAACTCCCGATCCCCATTTCCCCCTCAACTGGCCAGCGGTCGAAAGAGCCCGTTTATTTTGCCCCGCTTTTCCAATTGCTGCTCGCGGCTGGTCCCTTTGCATCGCTCCGCCCCAGCGACGGATTTTGTTTTTGCTTTCCCACCCCATGACTACAGCCCAACCGACCTTGGTTAGAGGTATTTCGGTGGCACTCGCCTTGGCGAGCGCCGCCTCGATGTTCGCGCAGGCGGCGTCTCCGAACGACGCCGCGACGCTGGCGAAATACGACAAGAACAAAAACGGCGTCCTCGATCCGAGTGAGCTCGCGCAGAAGGCAAGCGACGACGCGAAGGCGGCGGGCGCCATCCTGCTGACGCCATTTGAAGTGAGCACAGACAAAGATGTGGGCTACGCGGCGGGCAACACGCTCTCCGGCGGCCGCGTCGACACTCCGCTCGCAATCACCCCCGGATCGATTTCGGTCATGACGAAAGAGTTCATGGACGACTTCAATATCACCAACATGAACGAAGCCGGCAGTTGGACGATGGGCTTCGACCTGGGCACCTCGGTGCCGAATTCCGATCCCTCGTCGATCAGCGTGTATCAAAACATCGTCCGCGGCGCGCCGTCCACCGACAACTTCCCGACGCGCAACGGCTCGATCAACTTCGGTGCGGCTGACAGTTACAACACGGAGCGCTATGAGTTTCAGCGCGGCCCCGATACGTCGATGTTCGGCGACGGCGGTCCCGGTGGACGCCAAGGCAGCACGAGCAAACGGGCGCGCTTCAACAGCGCCACCGCCGGCTTCTCCCTTCAAGGCGACACGTTTGGCGGCCACCGCGCCACGCTGGACTACAGCAAGGGTTGGGATCGTTTCGGACTGCGCTTCAATGCGCTGAATCAGAATGCTCCGGGCTTTCAAGACGGGACGCCCAAGATCAAAAACGCCTGGACGCTCAACGCCGTGACGAAGCTGGGGAGGAATACGCACGTGATTGCGGAGTTTGAGCGGGTGAGCGAATGGAACAATCTCTGGTCGATCACCAACGGCGACGCCCAGAGCCAGTGGGATAGTGTCACGGTCAACAACGACAACTCGGCCCTGCTGGCCAATAACAACACCAACCTCAACAACGCGGGCCTCGAGCGGATGACGGTGGGCGCAAACGGCAGCGCGCCGACGATGTTCGTGTGGAATTTCGCGACGGGCGACATGCAGGATTACGGCGGCAACCAATACCGGACCCGCGGCATCAACGGCGCCGCCATCCGCATTCCCTATGTCGGTAACAGATACCTCTTGGCGGTGCCCGCAAGGCGGGCGGCGATCCCGGGTATCGACAAGCATTTCAGCGCGGCGCCGAAGGACAACGTGGCCGACCGCGATGCGAGCACGACCTCGCTCAACGTAGAGCACCGCGTCGGCAACCTGTTTGTTCGAGTCGGCTACGTGAAAAACGATTTCGACAACAACACTATCTGGTCCAACCCCAGCCCCAACGCCTCAATCATCGACGTGAACCGGCTGTTACCCAATGGAGCGCCAAACCCCCGGTTTCTCCGGACGTTCAGCGACGTCGAGCAGAACAACATCTACAGTCAGGACGCCATCCGTGAGTTCTACGGCCTGGCCACCTACCGCTTCTTTGTGCCGAAGTGGTGGGACTACAAACAACAGATGAGCCTCAATCTGAGCGACCGCGAAACCCAATCTGAAAACCGCACCAGTGCGTGGCGGCGGACCGACAATCCCGCGATGTCCGATCCCTTCAACAATGCGAACCGGTTTTTTTACCGGGTCTATTGGGGCGATCCTCGTCCGGACCTCGGACCGGTCTTGAGCAACCCCAACGGCAAAGTTCCCGGCCGTTGGGCTTACACCGACACCGTTGGCAACATCACAGACCGCGCGGTCCAACGTGCGGCCCTGACCTCGCAAAGCGCCTTCTTCAACGAGAAGCTCGCCCTCACCGTCAGCTACAGTCGTGACAAGGTGGAGGTCAAAAATCTCCCCCGCCTGGCCGCCGGACTTCCTGGCTCCACGGGTGCGCCCGATTTCAAGAACCTGCTCGGCTTCACCACGGCCGGTAACCCTTTTCAACGGAAAGAAACGGCCAGCTCGATCGCTTATGGTATTGTCGCCTACCCTTTCCAGACGGAGCGCCTGGGATTCGCCAAAAAATTCCTGTCTCCCCTCGGCTTTGTCTTCAACTACGCGGAAAACAACCAGCCGCCATCCTCGGGTGTGCAAAACCCGCTCCTCGACGGAACGCTCCCGCCTCTGACCCATTCCGAAACGCGGGATTTAGGCCTGCGTTACTCGATCCCCGGCGGCAAAGCCTACCTCACCGTTTCCCGTTATCAGACGACACAACGCGACAATCCCGCCGCCTTCGGCAGTGCGGGCGATATCGCGAACATCTGGACCAATTTGGGCTACACCGATCCGGCGCTGACAACGACCACCGCGGGGGTGGGGTTCGCTTATTCGGATCCCAACTCCCGGCGACTAGAAGGCTGGGAGGTAGAGCTCACCGCCAATCCGACCCGCAATATTACCCTCAACCTCAACTATTCGCATCCGGTCTCGTATATCATCACGGAAAGCGAGGATCGGAAGGCGTATGTCGCCGCCCACCGCGCCGAGTGGGAAGCCGGCGCCAAGGCCGCGCAGGGCGCCGTCATCAATGGCAAAACGATCCTCGATCCGACACTGATTCAAACGGCACTGAACAACATCGACAACAGCCTCAATGGACTGACCACGGGCACGCTGGAAAACAATCAAGTGCGCCACCGCGTGAATCTCGCCGGAGCCTACAGTTTCCGGGAAGGGATGCTGAAGGGCCTTCGCCTCAACACGGGCGTGCAGTATCGCGGTCACGGTAAGAACGGAAGCCGGGACGCCCGCCTCAAATTCGGCATCCCGGATAGCGCCCCAAACCCGACGGTGCTCCAAAATACGCAGGCGGCCTTCGATTACCTCTGGACGCCGCCGGCATGGAGAAACTCCCTCGTGGCCGGGGCCAACTACACCACTCGCATCGGGAAATACCAGACCCGGTTTCAACTCAACGTCACCAACGTGCTGAACCACCTCGAGCCCATCTGGGGCCGCAGCGGTCCGGTGGGCAATTTCGCCTCCGCCTACACCACGCTTACGACGAACCAGCTCTTCGCCGGCAACTCGCGCCAGCAAATTCTGACCAGCTTCGTGAACCCGGATCCGCGGAAATTCGTGTTATCGACGACGGTCAGCTTCTAACTCGCTAGCCTCACCGCGCCTGCCTGTGGTGATTCGTCCGGGAGCCGGAAGCCGACGCCTCGTTTCGGTAACGGGAAACGAGGACGTGGCGATCGATCAGCCTTCGACGTCCGAATGACCGGATTCAACCAACGCCTGACGTTGACGCCGTGGAAAAAGGACCTCCTGATTTCTCTACTCGTCGGCGGCATAATGGTCGGTGCACTTGTGCTGCTCTTCACACTCAGTGGCCCAACGTTCGGTCACAGCGGACCGACCATTCTTTCCGCCCTCATCGTCATGTTCGATTTCATCCCGGCACTCGAGAACGCGAACGAGAAACGGGTCAGAAGTTAAAGCCGACGCCCGCAGACCAGGTAAATTGCCCATCGCGGAAGCGGTTGTCGATGTTACGGGCGCGATTAAAGAACCAGCCATATTCTACCATCGTGAGAATAAACGTGCGGGGCTGCACATAAAACTTCCCCCCCGCCTCTAGGCCGGCAGCCAACGTATCTCTCACACTGCGCCCGTAAACCGCGCCAAAATTGGCGCCCAAAAACGGGCGGAATATTCCGTGAGTTGCGAAATGATGATCGAAAGCCAAGCGAGTCGCGGCACTCCACTCCCGGCGGCTCGACCGGGTGGTTGTCACTACCCCTATGCCCGTGCCAACAGCTCCACCCGCCGTAGGCGTTGTCGTCGTCAACGTCTCGCCCCCCGTGGAAAAATTCACAGATTGGCGCAAAACAATTTCGTTTTCGGCATCAAAATACCAACCGAAGGAACCGCTCGCGCCGCCATTGCTGCCACTTATGCGTCGGTCAGTTGCGCCTGAAGCTCCAAGGGTAAATTCGCGAGTGCCGGCTGTAGGGGCGGTAAAAGTCCCGTAAGATGATGGCGAAGTGACAACTTGGGAAAAAACAAGCGGTGAAGCAGCAAGCGCCGCCAGAAGAAATCGAACAGGGAGTTTCATGGGAATATAGTTATATTAACAGTTTATGGTGAGGTTGTGCTGGTCGGGATCTTCGACAGCGCGGCGAGCCCGAGGTTACGAAGCCCGCAGGTTTAATTCGTCAGGAAAACAACTTTGCCGTTTACCCTAACGCTAAAAATAGTGCTCGGGTAAGTTTAACTATCTATCGCGAGCGACAGCGCCTACGCCCACCAAATGAGCAAGCCAACTAGGCGGGCTGGCCGAACTAACAAGGTGACGTGACAGACACGCCGCCACCGCAGGCTTAGATTTTCCTGCTGCTCAGGGCTGTGGTGATCTGGCGGAAAATTTCGTTTTTGCCGCTGGCTAGGAAGTAAGACCGTGAGGCATGATCCCGTCCCTGCTGAGGAACCAATCGGCGCAGCGCCGGACTCTGCCGGTATAATCTCATGAGGAAATCCCTCCCCCCATTGGCGTCTCGCGGCCGACTGATCACCGTTCCCTTCCATGGCCTGGGACTTGAAATTTGATCAGGGAGTTTGGCTGCCACAAATCGGTTGGTGGCTCGACGCTCGCGTGCCTGTGGAGCGGTCATTCGTGTCCCACGCCCACTTCGACCACTTGGCTGAACATCGGGAGATCCTGTGTTCAAAAGGAACCGCCCGGCTCATGCGGGCGCGGATGCCAAGGGAACGGATTGAGCACGTGTTTCCTTTCGGCCAGACTGAATCCCTCGCCGCGGACTGCGTCGTGACGCTTTATCCCGCCGGCCATATTTTTGGGTCCGCCCAATCCCTATTCAACCACGCGCAACACGGCACCCTCCTCTACACGGGGGATTTCAAGCTGCGTCACGGGCTTTCCGCGGAGACATGCGCTACGCCGCACGCCGACGTGGTCATAATGGAAACCACCTTCGGCAAGCCGCAGTATGTTTTCCCTCCCACGGCGCAGGTGCTCGCCGATATCCAGGCTTTCTGCGTTGCAGCGCTCTCCGACGACGAAACCCCCGTGCTGTTCGGCTACAGTCTGGGCAAGAGCCAGGAACTTCTCAGCAGCCTGGCCTCCGCCCGGCTACCCGTGATGCTCCATCCCGCCACCTTTCGGCTAACGAAAGTCTACGAGGAATTGGGCCTGAGTTTTCCGCCTTATCGGGATTTCTCCCCCGCGGAAATCGCCGGCCACGTCGTGATCTGCCCGCCCCAGCAGCCTGGCTCGGCCTTCCTGAAAAAAATTCCCCAGCGGCGCACCGCGGTCATCACGGGCTGGGCCCTCGATGCCAGCGCCGTCTACCGTTACCAGTGCGACGCCGCGTTTCCCCTGTCTGATCACGCGGATTTTTCCGACCTCCTGCGCTATGTCCAACTTGTGCAGCCTAGGCAGGTTTTCACGCTGCACGGCTTCGCCGCCGAATTTGCCCGGACGCTCCGCGATCGTGGCATCGACGCTTGGGCGATCGGCGAGGCCAACCAGCTCGATCTGGGCCTCGCGGCCACCATCTCCGTTTCCTCCCGCTTCCCAAGCGTCACGGATCCCGCACCCACTCCGGCCGATTCTGATCCCGGTTCCTTCGCCCGCTTCGCCGCTACCGCCGGGCAGGTCAAGGCGACCGCGAGCAAAAAGGATAAGGTCGCGGCGCTTGCCGCGTATTTTGGCGGCTTGTCCCTCGACGACGGCGCTCGGGCCGCGCTCTTTTTCACCGGCCGGGCGTTCCCCCAAGCTGAGGATCGCACCCTCAACCTTGGCTGGGCCATCTTGAAACGCGCGGTGCTCGACGTCGCCGGCGTCACCGACGCCGAATTGCGTGTCGCCTACCGGCGTTTCGCCGACAGTGGCGAGACCGCCGCCGCTGTGCTTGAGGGCCGGACCCAGCCGCAATCGAACCCGCTCGCTGAGATCGCCGCGACGTTTGACCGGGCCGCTGCCGCCCGGGGTCCCGCCGCCAAACTGGAAATTGTCAGCTGCACCTTGCGGCGCTGCAGTCCCGACGAGGCGAAATACCTCATCAAGATTATCACGGGCGACCTCCGGATTGGCTTGAAGGACAGCCTCGTCGAGGAAGCCATCGCCCTCGCCGCGGGCCACACCTTGGCGGAGGTTCGGGAGGCCAGTATGCTCTCCGGCGATATCGCCGCCGTCGCCCGCGCAGCCCGACTCGGCCAACTCCACACGATCAAACTGCAGGTGTTCAACCCGCTGCAATTTATGCTCGCCAGTCCCGAGCCCACCGCGGCCGCCATCCTCGAAAAACTGGCTCCACCAGTCTGGCTGGAGGAAAAATACGACGGGATCCGCTGCCAGCTCCACAAACGCGGGGAGCGCGTCGAACTTTACTCGCGCGATCTACACCGCATCACCACTCAGTTTCCCGACCTCGTCCGCGCCGCCGCGACGCTGACGGATGATATCATCGGCGACGGCGAACTGCTCGCGTGGCGCGACGGACGGGCTCTCCCTTTTGCCGAGCTGCAGAAACGGCTCGGACGCAAAGGCGACGATTTTTTCCTCGGCGGGGAAATCCCCGTCTCCATTTCCTTCTACGACCTGTTGTGGCGCAACGGGCACGTGCTGGTGAAGGAACCGCTGTCCACGCGACGGACGCAACTGGCCGAAGTTTTGGCCTCTGCCCCCTCGGCCTTCACGCTCGCGCCCGTCCAGCAGGCGTCCACCGCGCTGGAAATCGAGGCCGCGTTTCTGGCCGCGCGTCACCGGGGCAACGAAGGCCTGATGGCCAAGGATCCCGCCAGTCCCTACACCCCGGGACGCCGCGGACTCGCCTGGCTCAAACTCAAGAAAGCTTACGCCACGCTGGACGTCGTGGTGGTCGCGGTGGAACTCGGTCACGGCAAACGACGCGACGTGCTCAGCGATTACACGTTCGCGATCCGAGATGCCGAGCACGATCGGCTGCTGACCGTCGGCAAGGCCTACTCCGGCCTTACTGACGTCGAGATTGCGGACCTTACGACGCATTTCATCGCCCACACGCTGGAGGAAAAAGGCCGCCGCCGCACCGTCGTGCCCGACGTGGTGATCGAAGTTGCGTTTGATTCGATCCAGCGCAGCGACCGCCACGAAAGCGGTTTCGCCCTACGCTTCCCGCGCATCAACCGAATCCGCAGGGACAAGGCCCCGGCGGAAATCGACACGCTCGAAACCTGCCGGCGCCTCGCCGGGCACCACGCCTTCGCCGATGTTTCATCACGTTCATGAATCCCGCCTCGGGGGGACCGCGCTGAAAGCCTCGCTTCACCCGGAACTCACCGCGTGGGTCGAACGGCGGTTTGGTGCTTTCGCTGCCGCCCAGCGCGTCACCGTGCCGGAAATACTCGCCGGTCATTCCACGTTGCTGTCCTCCCCCACCGGCAGTGGCAAAACCCTCGCCGCGTTCTTCGGGATTTTCGACTGGCTGGCCAAAGCTCACGCGCGCAAGGAGCTCCCTGCCGGCATCGTCGCCATCTACGTCTCACCGCTTCGCGCGCTCGCCTACGATCTGCAGAAGAACCTGCAGGAACCGCTGGCCGAGCTCGGTTGGGACTGGCTAAAGGTCGGCGCGCGCACTGGTGACACAACGCCGAAGGACCGTGCGGCCCAGAAGCGCAAGCCGCCCCACATCCTTGTGACCACGCCGGAGAGCCTGACGCTCCTGCTCAGCCAGCCCGGTTGGATCGCCACGCTGCGCCATACCCGTTTCCTCATCGCGGACGAACTCCACGCCCTCGCGGAGAACAAAAGAGGCGCCCTGCTGATGGTTTCCGCGGAACGACTCGAGGAAATCTGCGCCCAACCGATGGTCCGCATCGGCCTCTCGGCGACGGTCGCCCCCCTCACCACGATGGCGGAATTTCTGGTCGGCCCGAGCCGCGACTGCTGGATCGCAGAGGTGAATGAGCGCAAGGCCGCGCGGATCGAAGTCTTTTCCCCGCTCCGCGAAAACGCCTACCCACCCGCTGGCTACACCGCCACCCGCGTGCTGCGGGAATTGGGCACACTGCTGCAGGGAAAACGCACCACGCTCATCTTCACCAACACCCGCAGCGGCGCCGAGACTATCGGCCTGCGACTCAAACAGGAGCTGCCCCACCTCGTCGACTTGATCGAGGTGCACCACGCCTCTCTCGACCGCGGCGTGCGGCTGGCCGTAGAGGACCGTCTGCGGCGCGGTGAATTGCGCGCGGTTGTCTGCTCGACCTCGCTCGAAATGGGCATCGATATCGGCTCGATCGACCTCGTCGTCATGGTCTCAGCGCCCAAGGGCGTCGCCCGCGCGCTCCAGCGCATGGGCCGCTCCGGCCACTCGATGGGCGCGATGAGCCACGGCTTGCTCGTGGCGTCCAACATCAACGACCTCGCCGAGTGCGCCGCGACCGCGCACTTGATGGAACACCGCACGCTCGAACCCGTCCGGCCCCATGACAACCCGCTCGATGTGCTGGCCCAAACCCTCGTCGGCCTGGCGATCTACGGCAGCGTGACACCCGATGAAGCATGGACGCTCGTGTGCCGGAGTTATCCTTTCCGTGCCCTGCCCCGCGAGGACTTCGATCGGGTCATCCGTTACCTCGAGGGCGGAGGTATTTCACTGGAGCGGCAGTATCGCGATGTCTTCGGCAAAGTCCGCGTCGATGACGCCGGTCACCTCGTCCTGACCTCGCCGAAAGCAGCGCGCAGCCTTTACCAAAACATCGGCACCATCACGACGGAAAGCATGGTCCAGGTGCTGCTCGGTCGGAGCCGGCTCGGCCAGGTGGAGGAATCGTTCATCAACCGGTTACGGCTTGGGGACGTTTTTGTGCTTAACGGCCGCGTCTTCCGCCTGGTCAGCACTCACCTGCTGACCGCCAAAGTGAAGCGCGCGGACAACACCATGCCCACGATCCCCCGCTGGTATGCGAACAAAATGCCCCTCGCCTCCGGCCTCGCCGCCGAGGTAGTCCGATTGCGCACCGCCATGGCCGGACTCGATGTGGCGGGCGGCGTGGCCTGGTTGCAGCGCGAATATCACCTGTCGAAGGGCAACGCCGATGCCCTCGGCCGTCACTTTGCGCTGCAGGCGGAAATCTCCGCCATTCCCACCGCCGATTCTTTTCTCGTGGAGCGCTACCGGGAGCCGGAGAGCGACCGCGTCCATTATTTTTTCCATTCGCTAATCGGCCGCTCCGCCAACGATGCCCTGTCCCGCATCATCGCGCAGCGCATCCAGGAAACCAAGGGCGGCAACGCGCTCGTCACGATCGACGACTACGGTTTCCTCCTCACGCTGCGTTCGTTTCAGGAAATGAGCGTCGCCGAATGGCAACCGCTGTTCCGGCGCGAGGGCGCGGAAGCCGCCATGCGCACCGCCCTGGCCGAGTCCTCCCTCGTCAAATGGATGTTCCGCGGCGTGGCCCAGACCGGCCTGATGGTTCCCCGCCGCGTCCACGGCGCCGAGCGCGGCGCGCGCGCGCTGCAGTTCAGCGCCGAGATCCTCTTCGACGTGCTGCGCCGCTATGAACCCAGCCATCCGCTCTTAGGCGAGGCTTATGCCGACGTCACTCTGCGCTTCCTCGACCTGCCGCGCGCCATCACCTTCCTCGAACAGGTGGCGACGCTGCCCTGGGATTTGCGGGAGCTGGATCACGTCAGCCCGTTTTCCTTTGGGATTTATGTGAGCAAGATCAGGGAGACGATGACGCTTGAGGACCCCGAAACGACGATCGAGCGACTCTACCACGAAATGTATGGCCGAAGGACCTCCACCGCCGCCCACCCAAATCCGGCCTGAAATCTGGCTGGATAACCGCCGCGCGCTCTGGCTGTCCCGCCCCCGGCTGCTCGTCGTCGCCGACCTCCACTGGGGCTACGCCGTCAGCCACCG
>JBDSGI010000458.1:0-5065 GCA_039919035.1 Opitutaceae bacterium | reverse complement strand
ATAGCCCACGGGCAGGCCGTCCCGACGATCCGCTCCTCACCAACGTTGCGGATTTTTTCACAGGCCTGCTAGACATACAAATAGACGTAGGCCGCAAACGTGATGGCCACGGCGCCGGCGAGCGAGGCGAGTGCCCAGAGGAGGTTCCGTTGCCGCGCGGCAATCGCGAGCGTTGAGACAATCACGCCCACCTGAGCCACCAGCATGCCGTAGAAAAGTTTCTGGCTGCGCCGGTGGTGCCGCTCCGCGGCGATGTTGCCGCGGCGCACCTGCAGCTCGTAGAGGCTCGCGATAACTTGGTTCGAGCGGGCCTCGGCGTCGTAGCGCCGGCCGTTGAAGTGCAGACGCGCCGTGATGAGATCGCGCCGGAGCGCAGCGTCGGCGTCGGGCCGGTTCGCCCCCTGCTCCATCGCGTCGATCACTTGGCCGACGGGTTTTAATACCGCGTCGATCCCGAGCACGTGATCGCGTGCATCGCGCATCGCTGCGTCGAGCACGTCGTCGGTGATCGGCTCAAGCAGGAACGCGATCTCGGACTCGGGTCGCGCGGCCTCGAGCGCACTGAGTGCGGCGCGCACTGTCACCGGAGGCTCGGGCGACGCGGCGGACATGGGGAGATTCCCGGTGGTGAGCGCCGTCACGGCATCCGCCCCGGCAGGTGAATCCAGTTTTTTCTCGGCCGGTGTGCCGGCCAAAACGCGCAGCAGCGCGTCGCGCTCCAGCGTGCGCCGGCCTGCGGTGCTCACAATCACATCGAGCGTTGTTTGCTGCTGGGCGCTGCGCAGCTTCTTCGCCTGGAAAAAGCTCCACTGGTCGCCCGCCTTGGACTGCATCTGCGCCGCATACGACCGATCGTATTGTGCGCGCGTCATCTCGCTGGAGGAGAGTCCGGCAAGCATCGTCGCGATGACGGTGAGGACGACCGGTGTGGCGCCGAGGGTCTTGCCCCACTTGCTCGCGGGCAGATCGGATTTTAGGTCTTCGGAAATGGATGTTTTCAAGGGAGGAAGGCGCGCGAGTCTTTCGCGCCTCGCCATCGCGGCAAGAACGAAGACCGGCCGACCTCACTCTCACTGCGCGCCTCAGCCGCAGTGTGCGGCGGAGAGGCCATATCCCCGGCTGAGGCCGGCAATCACGTAGGAGACCGCGCACGCGCTTGTTTTCCGACGGATTGGTCCGGGAATCGTTGTTGTTGCCAAACCGATCCAGGCCATCGCCCAGAAAATTGCCCGACACGCTGCCGACCTCGGTGCCGGCGGTGTAGACCAAAATAACCTCGGCATTCAAGGCGCCGAGATCGCGCAATATATCGTCGGTCACGACCGACACCGCCGGGAATGACGAGGTAGGGCACGAGGAGGCGCTCGTTGGCGGGCGAGGGAGCGAGGGGCATCGCACGGGAGTTTGCGCGCGCCCTGCGACGCGTCACGGCGGAAGTGTGACTCCGGCCACGACCTGCAGCGGCTTGAGCTGGAAAATCTAGCGACCGCTGATGATGCCGACGACATTTCCACAGGCGGCTTCGCCGCGAAGGTGGCCGAGGTTCTTGCGCACCTGGGTGATCGTGCGGGTCTTCATACGTCGCGACAGAGCCGCGATGCGCAGCGAGGCAAAACGGAAAAAATGAAGGTCTCCCCCACCAAAAAGCGGGTTATTCAGCTGCACAGTTGGCGCGTGCCGAGACGGTCGCTGGCGTAAAGTGAAACATTCGGTCCGATTCATCCCAATCCCCAAAGCCAGACCACGTCCTGCCCCTCATCATGGGCGGAGTTGGTCGGGCTATTGTTTTGCTTTGGCGTTCTTGTCGGCCTTGCCGTTTTTGCCGGTGTTGGCGGCACGGCCCTCGCCGAGCGCGGGGAGAGGCAGGTAATCAAAATCGGTGATCATCTTTTCGGTGAGAGCGACCCGGAGCCCTTGTTCGATCGTGGCGAGGGCGGGATCGCCACTGCGGTTGTTGAGCTCCGAGGGATCGGCGTCGAGATCGTAGAGTTCATAGACGGCGCGCGGGGCGGTGAAGTAAGTGGCGCGGAGGCCGGAGCCAAGTTTGCCGGCCTCGTTGGCGGCGACTATGTCGCGCCACGCGGGGCCGCCCATGGAATCGACGGGTTCGTAGGGGATCCACGGCGTGCAGTTGTAGATGAACTTGTAGCGGTCGCTGCGCACGGCACGGCTGAGATCGTAGCCACTGTTCTTCATGTTGACCGTGACGGGCACGGAGCCGTGCGGGCCGCGCTCGAGAAAGACGTGTGGGCGCGGCGTGTAGGTTTCGCCCTTGAGCAGGCCGAGAAAACTCTGGCCGGTCATCTTCGGATCGGGCGCGAGGCCAGCGACGGCGAGGAGCGTGGGCGCAAGATCCTCGTTGCTCAGCATCGCGCGCGAATCGCCGCCGGGCTTGATCACGCCCGGCCAGCGGATGACGAGCGGCACGTTGCAGCCGGGGTCGTAGAGGGAGCCTTTGCCGTGAGGGAAGGCCATGCCGTTGTCGCCGGCGAAAACCACGAGGGTGTTTTCGGCGAAGCCGCGCTCCGCCAAGAGATCGAGCACAAGCTGCATGCTGTGGTCCACGCGATTCACTTCGCCGCAGAAATCCGCGAGCTGTTCCCGCATGCCGGCGGAATCGGGCAGGTGCGGCGGGAGTTTGAGCGAGGCCGGATCGGGCCGGTATTTTGGCTCCGGGGTCCAGGGGTGGTGCGGGTCGCTGAAATTTAGCCAAAGGCAAAACGGTTTGTCCGCCGGCTTCTGGCCGAGGAACTCGCGCATCTGCTCGATCGCCTGCGAGTCGGAGCCGGTGCGGAGGTAGTCCACGCGATCGGCGAATGTTTTCAGGCCGTGCTTCTCGAGGAGCTCGCGCGTTGTGACGCCGGCGTTGTTGCCGGCGGCACCGTCGAGATGATAGATTCGACCGGCGATGCCGGTGTAATAGCCGCCTTTTTCCCGCAGGATTTCCGGAAACGTGATCACGTCGCGCGGGAGCGGCGAGGAGAAGCGCGTGATGCGCGCGGCGACCGGGGAGCGGCCGGTGAGAAACGAGGCGCGCGATGGCACGCACTGCGGCGCGGCGGTGAAGAAGCGGTGGAACTTTATGCCTGCCGCGGCGAGACCATCGAGCGCGGGCGTGCGGACATTGGTGTCGCCGTAGCAGCTAAGAAACGGGTAACTCTGGTCGTCGGAGAGGACGAAGAGAATGTTGGGTCGCGCGGGAGCGGCGGCTTGCGACGACGGAACGGGAAGAAATGAGAGGGCGAGCGTGGCCAGCAGCGGCGCGGCGCGGCGAGTGAGCGTGAGCACTACTCCTTTCCTGCCCGCCGCCGCGCCGGCGAGCGGCGGAAATCCGCGGCTTGCGGTGAATAGAGCAGTCTTTTTCGGGAAGGACTGCCGTCCGGAGTAGGAAGACGTGGAGGGGTATTGAACGTTCATGGAAAATGAAATTGGAGGCGTTGTCCGCAAGGGGGCCGTTACCGCTTACCTAATTTCCCTGGCTACCGTCGGTTTTCTTCAACGCGTAGTTCTTGTAGCGGCCGAGCCCGCGCGCGAGGCTCCACTGTCAGTAGTCGTCGAACCCAACGTAGGCCGGGCGATGTTTACAACTCCAACTCCGTTTCAATCGCTTTCGCCACTTGTTCTGCGAGGACTTTTGATCCCTCAGGGGTGAAATGAACATTGTTGGGCAACTGCAGTTGGGATAAATGCGGCAATATCGATCCATAGAGGTCATTCACCTTGATCCCCTGAGCCGCCATGATCTTCACGGCGGAGGCGTTATATTTTCCGGGTGCTTCAGGCTCCCGCAGCGGATTCGTCGTCCCCGGCGCAACCGGCGTGGTCGTGGCAAAAACAAGCTTGGCGCCGGTTGTCTTCATTTTATCCACAAGTCTTTCCATGTTCTTGCTGTATTGCACCACCGTGGCCTGCAACGGATCGGTCGGGCTATTTGAATTCTCAGATTTCCCCGCCACCTTCACGTGTTTCAGGTCATGGAGACCCCAGTTGAAATGGATGACCGCCCACTTCTGACCGGCGAGCCAGCCATCAATTTTTTCAACTCCGAAAGTCGTCCCCTGGCAGTTTATAGATGGACGAAATACATTCGCCTTACCTGTCAGCAATTTCCTGACCACCATAGTGTAACCGACCGAAATGGAATCACCCAGAATGAGAACATTCGGCAACTTTGGGTCAGGCTTAAATGCCCATTTTCCCGCCCCCATTTTTTCAGCGGCAGATCCCTCCTCCGGCGTATAGGTTGCGCCTTTTGGTTCAGCAGCGCTCACTGCTATAGCGAAACTTGCCAGTAGCAACTTGAGCATTAATCGAATCAGGGTTTGTTTCATAATTACTGAATCGATGTAGCGGAAAAATAGGAGGGCGAGGGAAAGCCCAAGTGGTCAGAAACCCAGGCTCGTCTCTAGCGTGGCGGTGCGCGGCTCTTGACTGAAATAGCGCACTCCGACACCGGTCGAAAGCGTCGTGGCTCCCGCCACCCGGTTGGCGTCGAAGACATTGCGGACGTTGAGCTGCAGATCCCAGGTCATCCGGCCGTGAAGTTTGAAGCGATAGCGGAGCATTGCATCCCATGTGATTTCATCCGCGGTGTAGTAGGGATGTTCAAAGTCAGGCGTGGAGACGGTCTGGCCATTGCTGGCCTTGACCATCATCAACGGGTAACCGATCCGGGCGCGGGTCCGATAGCGGGCGCCTCCACCCATGGTCCATCCCTCCAGCAGTCCTGTAGTGAAGCGATAGTTGGTCGTGAAGTTGGCGCGCCACTCCCGCTGGTTATCCACGAGACTGCCGTTTTTCAGCGCCAGCGTATAATAGTAGACGTTGTAGACATCGGTCTGAAACGAATCTTTGATGAGGAGATTCCCGGTCGGCATCAGGGCGGTCGTCCACGAGGGATACGACTGCCACACCGGCAACCGCGCATCTAACCACGCGGCCAATTTCGCGCCGGCGTTGCTGAAAACGGTCCGCTGGCGTCCGACGCTGGCGAACAAACGCCAATTTTTTGTGGGGTTGGCCGTCAGATCAAAGTCGAGTCCCTTTGCGACCGTGTCCAAGGTGT
>JBDSGI010000457.1:0-3901 GCA_039919035.1 Opitutaceae bacterium | reverse complement strand
GCTACGGCGCGGCCGGCGAGATGCTCTACGACCACCGCACCGATCCGCAGGAGAATCACAACCTTGCCGCCGTTCCCGCCTACGCCGCCGAGCTCACCCGCCACCGCGCCCTCCTCAAAGCCCAGATGGACCTCGCCGCCGCCGCCAAAGTCGGCCCTCGCATAAAGTCCGCCGATAAGTCTGCCGGCAAAGACGACGCCGATCTCTGATCCGCACGCCATGCTCGCCCTCACCGCCCTCTTCATCGGCGCCCTCGTGCTGCCGCCGACCCCGCCCGCCGCCGACCGCCCGCGCCTCATTGTGATGACCGACATCGGCCACGATCCTGACGACGAGCAGCAGATCGTCCACCTGCTCGCCTGCGCGAACGAAGTCGAAATCGAAGGCCTGATCACCACGACCGGCCGTTTCTTTCGGCCCAATCCCACCGATTCCACCAAGTGGCTCATGCCCCACTTGCTTCACGTCCACATCGACGGCTACGCGCAAGTCTATCCCAACCTCCAACTCCACGCCAGCGGCTGGCCGACACCGCAGCATCTCCACGACCTCGTCGCCAACGGCAATACCGGCAACGGCATGAGCGACGTCGGCGAAGGCCGATGGAGTCGCGGTGCGCGCCTCGTCACCGCCGCCGTGCTCAAGCCCGACCAGCGCCCGCTGCACATCATCCTCAACGGCGGGGCCAACACGCTCGCGCAATCCCTCTTCGAGTATCGCGCCGCCCACACCGCCGCCGAGGTCTCCGCCTTCGTCGCCAAGCTGCGTGTATTCGACAACCAAGCCCAAGACGAGGCCGGCGCATGGATCCTCCACGAATTTACCGCCATCCATTGGATTCGTGGCACCGCGCAGACGCGCGCCTTCGGCGGACCGGCGAACAACAACCTAGGTCCACATTTTTGGAAGCCCTACGCCTATACGCCCGACGGTCAGGACGAGTGGGCGCGCGAGCACGTCCGCACGAACCACGGTGCCCTCGGCGCGACCCATCCCGTCCGCCGCGTGGGCATTATCCATTTTCTTGGCGGCGGTGGCACCGCCCCATGGCTGCGCCTCGTCTCGCCCGGACTCTCCGATCTCGACGACCCCGCGTCGGGCGGCTGGAGCGGTCGCTACTACCCCGATAAAAAGCCCAACGTGCTTTCGCCGTTTTCGATCGTGAATGCTGACGAGAAAAAATACTTCCCCTTCAAGGCCTACACCGACGAGGGCCTAACCGAGCGCTGGACCGACCTCACCGACGGCAAGAATTACGACGGCCCCTTCGCCCCCGTCTGGCGTTGGCGCACCGCGATGTGGCGCGATCTGCAAGCACGCATGGACTGGTGCGTGCAACCCCACGCCAAGGCTAACCACCACCCGCGCGCCACGCTCAACGGCGATGCCACCCCCGCGATTCTCCGCCTGACCGCCCGCACCGGCGAAACCCTCGCCTTCACCGCCGCCGGCTCGACCGATCCCGACCACGACGCGCTCAGTTACTCCTGGTGGTTTTATACTGAAGCCGGCGCCCGCCCTTACGGCCAACCGCTGCCCATCGCGGATGCCGCTGCGGAAAACATCTCCGTCGCCATTCCCGCCGACGCCGCCGGCCGGGAACTGCACCTGATCCTGGAAGTTAGGGACCAAAACCCCATCGTTCCGCTCACCCGCTATCGCCGCGCCGTCATCACCGTTGCCCCGTGAAAACTTTCCCGCTCCGTTTCTTCGGCCCGCTGCTCGCGTTATTGCTGGGCGTCGCCAGAGCCGAGGCCGCGCCGGCCGCCGCCACGGATCGCCCGCGCCTCATCGTGCTGGCCGACATGGGCAACGAGCCCGACGAGGAACAGCAAATCCTTCACCTCCTGATGTGCTCGAATGAGCTGGAGCTTGAGGGCCTGCTCGCCGTTACCGGCAAGCATCTGCGCCCCGAGGACAGCCGGCCTTACCGTCGAGTGCTCCATCCCGAGCTTTTTCACCAGCTGATCGATGGCTACGAGAAAATCCATCCCAACCTCCAGCTCCACGCGAGCGGCTGGCATTCACCGCGGCGGCTGCGCGAAATCGTCGCGTCCGGCCAAACCGGTTACGGCGTTCCCGCCACCGGCCCAGGCAAAGCCAGCGAGGGTTCCCGGCTCATCCTCGCCGCGCTGACCAAAACGGACCCGCGCCCCGTTCACATCGTCATCAACGCGGGCTCCAACACCCTCGCGCAGGCGCTGATCGACTACCGCGCTGGCCACTCGCCGGCGGAAGTCGGCGCGTTGGTGGCCAAGCTTCGCGTTTACGAGAACCAAGCCCAGGACGACGCCGGTGCGTGGATCTGCCATGAGTTCCCCGCCATCCACTGGATTCGCAGCCGCTACCAGACGCGGTGCTATGGCGGGCCCACCAATGCCGACCTCGGTCCGTCGGTCTGGCGTCCGTTTGCCCATACGGCGCGGGGCCAGGACGATTGGGCCGCCCGGCATGTGCGCACCGGCCACGGCGCACTTGGCGCGCTCTACCCGCAACGGAAAATTTTCACCGACGACATCCACTTCATCGAAGGCGGCGGCACCCTCCCGTGGCTGCGGCTGGTTTCCCCCGGCCTAACCGATCCCGACGAACCGTCGTGGGGCGGCTGGAGCGGCCGCTACACCGCAGCAAAGGTGCCCAACGTGCCTTCGCCCTACAAGGACATCGCCGAGCAGGAGCAAGCCTCGCTGCCGTTTCACACCTACACCGATCTCAGCGGCGTGACTGAGCGGTGGGTCGATCCCACGAGCGGAAAAATCCATAACGATGTTTACGCTCCCATCTGGCCGTGGCGCGCCGCGATGTGGCAGGATTTCCAAGCCCGCATGGACTGGTGCGTCGAGCCCTACGCCAAGGCCAACCATCACCCGCTCGCCGCGCTGAACGGCGACACCAGTCGCGCGATCCTTCGCCTCAAAGCCCGGACCGGCGACACGCTGAAGTTCAGCGCCGCCGGTTCCACCGATCCCGACCAAGACGCCCTGCGCTATTCATGGTGGATCTATCCCGAGGCGGGCCGCCAGCCCTACGGCAAACCCTTGCCGCTCGAAAACCCCACGGCCGAAAATATCGCTCTGCGCGTTCCCGCCGACGCCGCCGGCCAGGAGCTGCATCTGATCCTGGAAGTCTGGGATCAGAGCCCAATCGTTCCGCTCGCCGCGTATCGGCGCGCCGTGATCGCGGTCGCACCGTGACCGACCCTTTGTCGCACCACTCAATAATGTCCGTGCCCCCGCTCTCATGACCCGCCCTGCTTTCTCCCACGCCCTCGCTTTCGCCCTCGTCTGCCTGCCTTGCGCTATCCGCGGAATCGCAGCGGCAGCCACCACTCCCCGTTCGCCGGCCCCCGGCTTCGTTTCGCTCTTCAACGGGAAAAATCTCGACGGCTGGAAGCTTAAGATCCGCAGCGGCGACGCCGAACTCGCCAAAAAAGTCTTCCGCGTCGAGGACGGCGCGATCCACGTCTTCGGCAAGGATTTCCCCGGGGAATATGAGCTGAACACCGGCGGCAACCAGACGCACGGCATGATCTACACGACGAAATCCTATTCGAAGTTCATCTTCCGCTTCGACTACAAGTGGGGCAAAAAAAAGGCTAACAACTTCTCCGACTTCCAATACGACGCCGGGTGCTACTACCACGTGACCGACGACAAGATCTGGCCCGTCGGCATCGAGTTTCAGATCCGCTACAACCACGTGGCGAACCAAAACCACACCGGCGATTTCTGGTCCCCGCCCACCACAAAAATCCAGTGGTATTCCGCTGATGGTATGACCTTCGCCCTCCCTTCCGCGGGCGGGCGGCCCCAGCCCTTCAAGAAAGGCGAACACCTCGCCCTCGCCACCACGCCCTATCACGGTCTCGACGGCGAATGGAACACCTGCGAACTCATCGCCA
>JBDSGI010000456.1:0-7402 GCA_039919035.1 Opitutaceae bacterium | reverse complement strand
GACAGCGGCACGCGCGTGCCGTTGGCCCCGATCACCTGCACTTTTTCCAGCACCGCCGGGTCCTCCGTGTATTGCGGCTCCAGCTCCATAATCACTCGGTATTGGTTCAGCTCGTCGTAGAGCGTCGCGACCTGCCGCTGGCTGAACGAGCTGTTCAAGACCTGCGACACCATCTGCATGTCCACGCCGAGCCGCCGCGCCGCCTCGCGATCAATCGAAAGCCGCAGCGCCTGCGCGCCGGCTTCGGAGCGGGTGTCGACATCCGTCAGCTCCGGCAGATCCTGCATCGCCTCGCCGATTTTCGGCACCCACTTGCGGATGAGGTCGAGTTCGCCGGCCATAACGCCGAGATCGTAGGAGGTGGAGTCGGACATGCGCGGCGGGTCGATGTCCTGCGCGCCGTAAAGATAAAGGGAGCTGCCCGCCATCGGCGGCGCGGCGGCGCGGATCCGGTTGATGACCTCGGTCACCGAGACCTTGCGCTCCGCCAGCGGCTTCAGGCGGATGGTCATGCGGGCATTGTTCATGCCCGAGCTGCCGCCAGAGGTGCCGATGACATCCTGCACCGCCGGATCGGCCATGATCAGCCGGCGGTAGGCCTCAATTTTCGGCTGCATGACCTGGTAGGAAAACGCGTCGTCGCCGCGCGCGAAGGCATTGAGCGTGCCCGTGTCCTGCGTGGGGAGAAAGCCCTTCGGAATCTTGATGTAGAGCGAGATGTTGAGCGCGATGGTGCCGAGGAGAATGATGAGCGTAAGCGCCGCGTGCTCGAGCACCCAGCGCAGCGAGCGCGCGTAGGTCGATTTCACCCCCTCGAACGCGCGCTCGGTCAGCCGAAGAAAGCCAGCCTTGGGCACGTCATGATCGCGCTTGAGCCAGCGGGCGCAAAGGCTCGGCACGAGCGTGAGCGAAACGGCCAGCGACACCATCATCGCGATCACGAGCGTGATGGAGAACTCGCGAAACAAACGTTCCACCAGTCCGCCCATGAAGAGAATCGAGACGAACACCGCAACGAGCGAGAGGTTCATCGCGAGCAACGTGAAGCCGACCTCGCCGGCACCCAGCAGCGTCGCGCGCAGCGGCGAGAGCCCGCGCTCGATATGCCGCGAGATGTTTTCCATCACCACGATGGCGTCGTCCACCACCAGCCCGGCCGCGACAATTAGCGCCATCAGCGAGAGGTTGTTCAGCGAAAAGCCGAGCACATACATGAACGAAAACGTGCCAATGACCGACACGGGAATCGCAAGGCAAGGAATGAGCGCGGCACGCGGATTTCCGAGGAAGAGAAACACCACGAGCATCACGAGCACGGCGGCGATGATCAGGGTTTTCTGCGACTCGTGCAGCGTGCCGCGAATGCCCGGGGAGCGATCCATCACGACCGCGAGATCGGCGTCGGCCGGGAGCAGGGCGCGGAGGCCGGGGAGCTGGGCGTTGATGGCGTCGATCGTGGCGATGATATTCGCGCCGGGCTGGCGGCTGATCATCATGAGCACGGCGGGGCGGTCGTTGTGAAAGCCCATGCTGTAGCGATCCTCGACGGAATCGGTGACCTGGGCGACGTCGCCCAAGCGCACGGGAGCGCCGTCGCGGTAGCGAATCACGAGCGGCAGGTATTCCGCGGCCCGGCGCAATTGATTACTGATCTGCACCTGCCACTGGCGCGGCCCATCCTCGACGCTGCCGCGCGGCCGGATGGAATTGGTGGAGGCGATGGCGCGGCGCACCTCGTCGAGCGAGATGCCGTAATGCGAGAGCGCATGGGGGTTGAGCTGCACGCGCACGGCGGGCAGCGAGCTGCCGCCCGTCTGCACCTCGCCCACTCCATTGATCTGGGAAATTTTCTGCGCGATAATCGTCGCCGCGAGATCGTAGAGCGCGCCCGGAGCAAGGTTCGGCGAACTGAGCGCGAGCGCCATGATGGGCGCGGCGGCGGGGTTGGATTTGCGAAAGGTGGGGTTGCCCGGCATGCCCGCCGGCAAATCGCCGCGCGAGGCGTTGATCGCGGCCTGCACGTCGCGCGCGGCGGCGTTCAGATCGCGGCCGAGGGCGAATTCCAGCTGGATGCTCGTCGAGCCCTGACGGTTGTCAGCCGAGATGCCGGTGATGCCGGCGATGCTCCCCATCGCGCGCTCCAGCGGCGCAGAGACCGTGGAGGCCATCGTCTCGGGACTCGCGCCCGGCAGCGACGCGCTGACGCGGATCGTGGGGAAATCCACCTGCGGTAGCGGCGCAACCGGCAGGAGTCCGTAAGACAAAGCCCCGAGCAGCACGAGCGCCACCGCGATTAGGCTGCTCGCCACCGGGCGGCGCACAAATGGCCGCGAGAGGTTCATGCGGCGGCGCCCTTGGCTCCCGCCGGCACGGCGGCGGCGCGACGCTGTTTCGCCTTTTCCCCCAAGCGATCAAAAAACAGATAGACGACAGGCGTCGTAAACAACGTGAGCACCTGGCTCACGAGCAAGCCGCCGACCATCACGAGGCCGAGGGGCTGGCGCAGCTCGGCGCCCGAACCCGACGACACCATCAGCGGCAGCGCGCCGAAGAGCGCGGCGAGCGTCGTCATCAGGATCGGGCGGAAGCGGAGGAGCGCCGCCTGCTTGATCGCGGCGCGAGGGGAGAGTTTGTCTCGGCGCGTCGCCTCGAGCGCGAAGTCCACCATCATAATGCCGTTCTTCTTCACCAAGCCGATCAGCAGCACGATCCCGATAATCGCGATCATATCGAGGGGGCGGCCGGTAATCCAGAGCGCGAGCAGCGCACCCAGCGTGGCCGAGGGCAGCGTCGAGAGAATCGTGATGGGGTGAATGCTGCTCTCGTAGAGGATGCCGAGCACGATATACATCGTGACGACCGCCGCCAACACCAGCAGCAGCGTGCTCCCGAGCGACGCGCGAAACGCGTGCGCCGCGCCCTGAAACCGCAATTCGACCGCCGGCGGGACACCGAACTCGACGGCGGCGCGCTCGATCACAGTGACGGCGTCGCCCAGCGAACGTCCGGCGCCGAGATTGAAGGAGATCGTCACGGCGGGGAACTGGCCGATGTGACTAATGAGCAGCGTCGTCGGCCGCTCGCTCACGCGCGCCACGCTCGACAGCGGAATCGTTTTTCCCGTGCGCGTGCGGACGAAAATACTCGTCAGCGCCTGCGGCCCGACCGCGAGCCGCGGATCGACCTCAAGCACCACGCGATACTGGGCGGACTGCGTGAAAAGCGTCGAAATCTGCCGCTGGCCGAAGGCGCTGTAGAGCGCGTCGTCGATGTCGGCCACCGTCACGCCCAGCCGGCTCGCCGCGTCGCGGTCGATTTCCAGGAAAGCCTGGAGGCCCTGATTCTGGAGATCGCTCGCGACGTCCGCCAGCGCGGGCAGGCCCTGCAGGTGAGTGACGAACTGCGGGACCCACTCGTGCAGGAGTTTCTGGTCGGGGCTGGTGAGCGTGAACTGAAACTGCGTGCGGCTCACGCGATCCTCGATGGTGAGTTCCTGCACGGGCTGAAGGTAAAGCGAGATGCCGATAACCTCGCGCGCCCGCTCGCGCAGCCGATCGATGATCGTGAAGGCCGAGTCGCGACGCTCGCCGTGGGGCTTGAGGTTGATCAACATGCGCCCGCTGTTGAGCGTGGCGTTGGTGCCATCCACCCCGATGAACGACGAAAGGCTCGAGACGGCGGGGTCCTCGAGGATGTTCGCGGCCAGCGCCTGCTGCCGCTCCGCCATCGCCGCAAACGAGATCGACTGCGGCGCCTCGGTGACAGCCTGAATCGCAGCGTTGTCCTGCAGCGGGAAGAAGCCCTTCGCGACGACGAAGTAAAGCCCCGCGGTGAGCGCCATCGTCCCGAGCGTGACCGCAAGCGTGAGCGGCTGGTGCTCCAGCACCCAGTCGAGCATCCGGCCGTAACGCGCAATCACGGCGTCGAGGAAACCCGGTTTGCCGTGCCCGTGCGCCGTCGACTCGGGCAGCATCCGCGCGCACATCATCGGCGTGAGCGTGAGCGAGACGACGAGGGAAATCAAAATCGAGACCGCAAGCGTGATGGCGAACTCGTGGAAAAGCCGGCCCACCACGTCGCCCATGAAGAGCAGCGGAATGAGCACCGCGATGAGCGACACGGTGAGGGAAACGAGCGTGAACCCGATTTGCGAGGCGCCCTTCAGCGCGGCTTCCATCCGCGAGTGGCCCAGCTCGCGATAGCGCGCGATGTTTTCGAGCATCACGATCGCGTCGTCCACCACGAAGCCGGTGGCGATGGTGAGCGCCATCAGCGTGAGGATGTTGAGCGAGAAGCCCGCGAGATGCATCACGCCAAACGTGCCCACCAGCGACAGCGGCACCGCGATGCTCGGAATGATGGTGGCCGCGAAATTGCGCAGGAAGAGAAACGTCACGAGCACCACGAGGCCAATGGCGAAGATCAGCTCGTGCTGCACGGAACGCACCGACGAGCGGATGCTCTGCGTGCGGTCGGTGAGCACCGCGACGTCAATCGCGGCCGGCAGGCTCGCCGACAGCTGCGGCAGCAGCGCCTGCACGCGGTCGACCACCTCGATGACGTTGGCGCCGGGCTGGCGCTGGACGTTGACGAGGACCGCGGGAAGCTTGTCAGCCCAGGCAGCGAGCCGCCGATCTTCGGCCGCGTTTTCGATCCGGGCCACGTCGCCGAGCCGCAGCGCGGCGCCGTCACGCCACGCGACGATGAGGTTGCGGTATTCGTCGACCGAGCGGATTTGGTCGTTGGCATCCATCAGAACCGAGCGCAGCGGGCCGTCGAAACTTCCCTTGGGACCGTTGACGCTCGCGGCGCCAATCGCGGCGCGCACATCGGCGAGGTTGAGCCCACGGGAGGCGAGTTCACCGGGATTAATCTGCACGCGCACGGCGGGACGCTGGCCGCCGGCGAGGCTCACCATGCCGACGCCCGGAATCTGCGCGAGCTTCTGGGCGATGCGAGTATCGACCAAGTCGTGGACCTGCGGGAGCGGCAGGCTCGCCGAAGTGACCGCCAGCGTGAGGATGGGCGTGTCGGCGGGGTTGACCTTGCGGTAGATCGGCGGCGCGGGGAGGTCGTTGGGGAGCAGGTTGCTCGCGGCGTTGATCGCGGCCTGCACTTCCTGCTCGGCCACGCCCATCGAAACCTTCAGCGAAAACTGCAACGTGATCACCGACGATCCGCCGGAGCTCGCAGAGGACATTTGGTTTACGCCGGGAATCTGCCCGAACCGGCGCTCCAGCGGCGCCGTGATCGCGCTCGCCGTGACGGCCGGGCTCGCGCCGGGATAAAATGTGAAAATCTGAATGGTGGGAAAATCCACCTGCGGCAACGCGGACACCGGCAAGAGTCGATACGCGAGCACGCCCGACAGCAGCAGCGCCACCATCAGCAGGCTGGTCGCCACCGGCCGGAGAATAAAGAGGCGAGAGGGACTCATTTCCCTTCCTGCTTCTTCTTGCCGCCCTTGCCCGCCCGATCCGCCTTCGGGGCTTTGGCCGGTTCATCGCTGAGCACGCTCACGACGCGGCCCTCCCGCAGACGGTCGAGGCCTTCGAGCACGACGACGTCGCCCGCCTGCAAGCCCTGCGCAATGGATTGCAGCTGGCCCTCGGCCGGGCCGAGCACCACGTCACGCACCGTGGCTTTGTTCTCGGCGCCCACCACATAGACAAAGGTGCCGCGCGAGCCGAACTGCACGCCCACCGAGGGAATCACCAGCGCGTCGCGCAAAGTTCGCACGCGCAGGCGGACATTCACGAACTGGTTGGGGAAAAGCTTTTCGTCATCGTTCGGGAATTCGGCCTTGAGCCGCAGCGTGCCTGTCGCGAGATCGATCTGGTTGTCGACGGTGCGCAGGACGCCGGTGGCGAGCACGCCGCGCTCATTGCGGTCCCAAGCCTCGACCGGCAGCGCCTCGCCGGCACGGAGCGGCTCCACGACCTTCTGCAAATCGATCTCGGGGACGGTAAACGACACGGCAATGGGGTGAGTCTGCGTGATGGTGACAAGTCCGCCGGAATCACCGGCGCGAACCATGTTGCCCGCATCGACCTGCCGCAGGCCAAGGCGCCCAGCTATCGGGGCCTCAATCCGGGTGTAGTCGAGCTGGCGCCGCGCGTCTTCCACCCGCGCTTTTTCCGCCGCGAGCATGCCCTCGCGCTCGGCGACGAGCGCCTGCTGCGCCTCAAGTTGCTGCTGCGTCACGAGCGTCTGCACGTTGAGCTGCTTGAAACGATCAAGGTCGGCCTGCGCCGTGCGGACCTGCGACTGGGACTGGAGGAAACTGCCCTCCATCTGCGCGAGCCGCAGCTGATAGGGCGCGGGATCGATTTCCGCGAGGAGCTGGCCCGGCTTCACTTCCTCGCCCTCGGTGAACGCCACGCGAAGCAACTGGCCGTCCACCCGGCTGCGCACAACCACGGTGTTGAGTGGCACGACCGTGCCGATCGCGCGCAGGTAAACGGCGAGATCCTGCTGGCGCGCGGGCGCGGCCCGCACCGGCACCGGCGCGGAATTACCACGCGAGCGAAACGAACCGAATAGCGAGGGCTTGGGTGCGACGGACTGCACCGCGAAATACCAGGCACCAGCGGCGAAGACCACGGCCACGGCCGCGTAGATAAACCAGCGGCGGCCCGAGGAAGGACGAGAGGACGGAAGGGACATGCGGCAAAAATGGAGGGTCGGGAAACGGGTAGGTTGCCAGCCAGACGACCACGGGAGCGGAAGCGTTGCTAGGATTTTCCGGGGAATTCTTGCCGGGCCGCCGCTCCGCCTGAACTCGCAGCGCAGTAAAATTCCCTTCCCGCGCGCCCGCCACCGCGATAGAATTCTCTTCTCATGAAAAATCCAACCGCCAAACCCGCGAGACGAAAGACCGTCTCCAACTCCGTCATTGGCCGGATCAAGGTTTCCTACCCGCGCATCAACCTGCTGCTCGTCCCGCTCGATTTTTCCGGCAAGTCGCGGCAGGCCCTGCGCTACGCCACCCCGCTCGCGCAGAAATTTGGCGCCAAGATCGCACTGGTGCATGTGCTCGAGCAGAAAAAGCCCGGGGCGAGTCAGGCGGGCGCGGCGGTCGTGCAGCTTAAGGTGGAGAAAGAGCGCGCCGCCAAGCGCCTCGAAGTCACCGCCGTGAGCGTGCCTCCGGAATTGCGGGGGCCGAATGTCGTGCGGGTCGGCAACCCGCATGACGAAATTCTAGCCGCCGCCGACAAGCTCGATGTAGACATGATTGTCCTGACGACGAAGGGCCGCGCCGGCTTCAAGCGGTTTTTTGTCGGTGGCACCGCCGAACAAATCATGCGCCACGCCAAGTGTCCGGTGCTTTCGGTGCGCCGCCTGTAGCCAGTCCGGCGGCCAAATCCGTCCGCCCTGTCGCTCCGCCGTTCCTCGCATGAGA
>JBDSGI010000455.1:0-5533 GCA_039919035.1 Opitutaceae bacterium | reverse complement strand
TGGTTCGACTACGGCCTCGCGGCGGTAATTGGCGCGGGAAAAGTCCCGGTGCTCACTCTGCGCGTCACCGAGTATCTCGGCTCGGGCAACGTCCACCTCGCCGCCGTCTGCGCGCTGCTGCTGATCGCGCCTCCGCTCGCCCTCCTGCTGGTCAACCGCCGCCTCGCCGCCGCCGCATGACGCCTTCCGCCCCGTCCTTCGTCACGGTCGAGACGCTCTCGAAAAATTTCGGCTCCGAGCGCGTCCTTGACCGCGTCGGTTTCACGCTCGAGCGCGAATCGGTCTTCGCGATCCTTGGTCGCTCGGGCGGCGGAAAAACCACGCTGCTGAAAATTCTCGCCGGCCTCGTCGCCGCCGACTCCGGCCGCTTTCGCCTCGATGGCCGCGACCTCACGGCCCTGCCACCGGAGAAGCGGCAGGTTGTCTATCTCTATCAAGAGCCGCTGCTCTTTCCGCATCTCAGCGTGCGTGAGAATCTGGTCTTCGGCCTGCGGCTGCGCCGGCTCGACGAGGCCGCGATGCGCGCGCGGATCGACCCGTTGGTCGAACGACTCGGGCTCGGAGATCATTTGGAAAAGATGCCCGCGCAACTTTCCGGCGGACAGCGCCAGCGCGTCGCTTTCGGGCGCGCCCTCGCGATTCAGCCGCCGTTGCTGCTGCTCGACGAGCCCTTCGGCAGCCTCGACGCCACGACGCGCGCCGAGATGCAAAAACTCTTCCGTGAAGTCGCCCGCCAGGTCGCCATCACTGCGATTTTCGTCACGCACGACGTGAAGGAGGCGCTGATCGTCGGTGATCGCTTCGGCCATCTCGCGGGCGGGCAACTCCGCCAGTTCGCCGATGCCGCCGGCTTCGTCGCCGACCCCGTGAGTGGTGCGGCGGCCGAGATCGCCTTCTGGAATTCACTCGCGGCGAAAACTCCGTCGCCGCCCCGCGTCTGAGTCGTTCCGAAACTTACGAATCGATCCACTGGGTTTTCACGCTGGCGACACCTCGGGTGTGGCCAGCGGGGAGATTTACGAGGTGCCGTAAACCGGTGCGGCTCAGGCCGCCTTTTCCGAAGCGTCGAGCTTGGCGCTCACCAGCTTGATCAGCGCGGGCAAATCGACCGCGCCCTTGATCTCGTCCGCGGCGAGCAGGACTTCGACCGCGCCCTGACGCTCAACCAGAATCAGCGGCAATGGCAGATCGCGCATCGCAGGATAGGTACGCCAGAACTCCGGCCGGTAATGGAATGACGATGGAAAGGGCCGGCCCTCAATAAAAATTTTCCAAGGCACGAGCATTCCCCTCAGGCCGTAGGTATGGCGGCAGAGCGAACACTCGTAGGTCTCGGGCGAGAAAAACTTGTGCGCCCAGTCGTTGAGCGCGTTGAACATGCCGGATTCGGCATTGTAAACGAAGAGCATCCTTTCGGGAATCATGGCGGTGGTTTTGAAACTGAGGAAACAACGGCTCAATTCAGCCTGAGTTTAGGCCAAACCAACTCGTGACCGCCGCCATCACCCGTCCACGCCGAACACGATTTTCCGCGGATCGCGCACGAGGCGGAGGGTGCGGAAAAGTCGATCCCACCACGAGAACAGCGAGCTGTAGTTCGAATCGCTCTCGGCGCGCACGACCGAGTGATGCACCTTGTGCAGGTGCGGCGTGACGATGACCCACCGCAGGGCACGGTCCAGCGGCTCCGGCAGCGCGATGTTCGCGTGGTGAAACTGCACGACCGCGGCCAGCATTAATTCGTAGAGCGCCAGCTCCTCGATTCGGCAGCCGATAAGCGCCAGCAACGGCACGCGCAGCACCGAAGAGAGCACGATCTCGCCAGTATGAAAACGGCTCGCCGTGGTCACATCCATCGCACGGTCGGCGTGGTGCCAGCGGTGAAAGCGCCAGAGAAACGGCGCGGCGTGGTTAAGCCGGTGCCAAAAATACATCCACGTATCCAGAAGCAGAAGCGCCAGCGGCCAGCGTAGCCATTCAGGCGCCTCCAGCCAATTGAGCAGGCCGAAGCGTTGCTCCGCCGCCCAGCGCGTCGTCGCCAGCCAGACGCCGGCGAAGACCAGCGCGATGACGAGGATGTTGAGGACACCCAGCGCCAGGTTGAGCGCCCCGTGCCGGGCGCGATCACGGGGACGGGCAAACTGCGCGAAAAACGGCTGCGCGGTCTCCCATGCGAGCAGCGCTGCGAGCCCCCCGACAGCGAGGAGCGGGCGCCAGCCCATCGTCGTCTGGAACAGATCCGTCACGGCGGGGCGACACGCGGGTTACTGCCGGCCCTCTTCGAGATCGTAGACGTCGAACCACACGCGCACCGGGCGGTTCTTCGGAATGAATTTCGGGATGTAGCCTTCGAGGAACTCCTGCAGCGGCAGCGGCATATCGCTCAGGCGCAGGTCGCGCATTTTGTTATTCCACACCACGACGGCGCTGCGGTCCTTCACTTTCGAGTGAGTCGTAATCCACTCGGCCACGGCGGCGTCATCGGCCCCCGTCGCGACGAAGGTCTTGAACTCCTCTGGGTCGATGCCGGTGAAATCGAAAAGGAACCGGTCGAGCGGGCAATTGTAGTGATACTCGCCGTTCGTGCCGGCAATCACGGCGCGGCATTTGTCAAGCATCCGGCCGGCGTGGATGTAGCCAGCGAGGGTTTCACGCGGGCTGCGCGGGAACGTTTTTGTGAGATCGAGGGCGGGCGCGGGTAGTGAGGAGGACTTCATCGGATTTTGGAACGTTCGTGCTCTTACATGATGCTCTTCGCCCCGGCGACGATCTCAGAGCTCTCCGGACGCTCGCGATAACCGTCTCGCATGAGCTTCACGCGGATCGTGCCCTTTTGGTCGAGAATGAACAGCACGGGATGCGGAATCCCCGCCGTGCGACCGGTCGCCTCTTGGTTGCGGATGCCGTAGGCGTCGATGACCTTGCTGCCGGTGTCGGAGAGCAGCGGGAAAGTCAGCCCGAGTTTCGCCGTGGCAGCAGCGTTGGTCGTGGGCGAGTCGTAGCTGATGGCGACGAGCTGGACTCCGGCGCCCTCGATCTCCTGCAGGTTTTTCTGCAGATCCTGGAGCTGGCGCCGGCAAAACGGGCACCAGTCAGCCGAACGCACAAACGCGAGGGCGACGTTGCCCGTTTTCAACAGCGTCTGCAGCGCGACCTCTTCGCCGGCGGTGTTCTTGAGGGTGAAGTCGGCGGCTTTCTCGCCGACCTTCAGACCCGGCATGGCCTCGGTCGCGGTTGAAGGCATCGAGGCTGAGGTGGCGGGAGAGGGCATTTCGGCGGCTTGGACGAGCACGGAGAGCGCGAGGGCGAGAACGTAGGCAAATCGAGTTTTCATGGGAGGGATTGACGGTGACGGGAAAGAGCGGGAAGCGGTGGAGCCGAATCAGGGTAGATTAGCCGGACCCATTCGGTCGGAAATACCCACCGTCGTGAGACGATGGAAGCGCGGTGGGGCGCGCCGGAAATCGATCTCACGACCGATGCTCCAAGGACTTTCCGATTTCGGCTGCATGGATCCGGATTCGAATCGCCTGGCGGGACTGCGGCGACGCGCCAGGCTGACGGAGTGGGAGAGCGTGATCAAGGCGTGGGCTCGCGGCTGTTGAGCGACCAGTCGTAAACGACATAGGTGACCTTCCATTTATCCGGAGCGGCGCGGAGCGAAGCGGCGACCTCGACGGAAAGATAGTCGGCCAAAAAACTCAGCATCTCCGCCTGGTTCGCCCCGAAGTCTTCTCCGAACCATTCGAAAATGGGGGAGAGGCGGGCCTGCCGTGTCGCGAGGTCGAATTGATTTCGCCAGCTCATGAACCAGCGACCCTGCAGTCCGAGTTGCTCTTCGAGCCGCTGCGGGGTGTAGGCTTCGTTGCGCAGGATCGGACAGGAGCGCGCTGCGCACACGATGGCGAAGTGGAGGCGGGGATCCTTGAACTGCGGGCGGAGAACCTGGTGTTCGATTTCGTCCAGCGTGAATTTCTTTCCGCCGACGTCAGCGAAGCGGATATCCCAAGCCGTCTTGCCCACCAGCTGGCCGATATAATGCCCGCCCGTGGAAAGATCGCGGATGCTTTTAATCGGATAATGCTCGGCGACCAGCTTCAGAGTGTACGCGTTGTAGGCGTTGATCCAAAATGCGAGGCGGGCGGCTGGCTGCTCCAGCGTTTCCGGATGCATCGCGGCGATCTGGGCAAGATAGGTGTCGAGCCGTGAATCATTCTTCAACGCGGCGTAATCGACCAAACCTGCCCGCACATGCTGTTGAAGCACCGCAGTGTAGAGGGCATCGTCGGGGGTCGCCGCACCCCGGGCGAGCGACGAAAGCGCGACGAATGTGAGGACGCGGAAAGGTTTCATGCCAGGAGCGCGCGACAATGGACCATGGAGTAGGGATGCGCGGAACGCGGTTTTATTCCCAGGCATCATCCGCCGGGTTCGGCGACGAGCGGAGCCGGCGGCGTCGATTTCTGCGAACCCCTCCGCGGCGACTCGCCGCGATACCAACGGGCGAGCCGGGCGGGTGACACACCGGCATGGTAGCCGAGGACCACGATTCGATTGATGAGGGTCGTGCGCAAGGCACCCAGCCGGTGCCAGCGCCGGCCGGACGTGGTCGCAGTCCCCGCTGTCTGCATCACGCGGCCGCGGGTGCGCAAGCGACGGACCAAGACATAGTCCTCGAGGAGCGGCAGCTCGGGAAACCGGCCGATGCCGTGGAAAAGCTCGCGCCGCAAAAACAATCCTTGATCGCCGTACGGTAGTTGTCGGCGGCGAGCGCGCCAGTTCGTGGCACGCTCAATGAATGATCGCCCGGGGAATTCGCCGGCGATGGCGAAACGGAACGCGCCCGCCACCACGCCCGGCAGCTCCAGGGTTTGCCTGACCTGCGCTGCGTAGTCTCGCGGCAGCAGCGTATCCGCGTGCAAAAACAATAGGTATTCGCCGGTCGCGATTGCCGCTCCGAAATTCATCTGGGCCGCCCGGCCGGGCGCTGACGCCAGCATGATCACGCCGTGGGCGCGGGCGATGTCCGGCGTACCGTCGGCGCTGCCGCCGTCGACGACGATCACCTCGTGCGGCTGATCGCTCAGCGCGGCAGCAAGCACGCCGGGCAGTTGCTGCGCTTCGTTGAGCGTTGGGATGATCACAGACACGCGCCCCTGACCGGCCACTTGCGCGGCAGGCGTCGCCGCCCAGATCGCGAGATCATGGGGTTGGTCAACATCACCCAGACGTTTGAGTAAGTGACATTGGAGCGCGGACCGTTTCGCCGTGGCCAGTGTCTGCGCCAGCACGGTCGCGGTGCTCCAAGCAATGTCGCGAAACAACTCCGGCTGGGGACGGCGCAGCCCGATCAGGTAGTAGCCGCCGTCGATCGCCGGGCCGAGGACCACGTCATGCTCGCGCAGCCGGGCGAGCGCAGCGCTGAGATCTGGGCCCGTGAGCTGGGGGCAATCGGCGCCGATGACCACGACCGACTTCGCGCCCTCGCTGAGGGCCTCACGGGTGGCTCGTTCCATCCGCGCACCGAGGTCGC
>JBDSGI010000454.1:0-2597 GCA_039919035.1 Opitutaceae bacterium | reverse complement strand
GCATGAATTATTGATCGCTCCTTTCTCAAATTACACGAGGCGCGAGCCTCCGGGATGGTATGCTCGTCTGTATTTTGAATCGATGCTCCGAGTGGCTTCAGTATGGAAAAAGGAATTAGAAAACGAGGATCACTACCTCGCAGTCTGGCTTTTTTATCCTCGCCTCAGCAAGTCGCAGGTCGTCGCAGCCGTGGGAGGAGACAGTATCGAGTATTACCGGAATCGCTTCCGACTGCGCTCCTCCGAACCTCGCTTTCCAGACTTCGTCGCAAAACATCGATTTGGCCAAAACTGGAAGGCATATTGGGACTACGAGAAATATTACAAAGACGGAGATGAGTTGACCGATAAACGTGTGGAATCTCTTCGCAGTCGGCACGCCATTGAGGAGAAAGACGGCGCGGACTTAGTTTACCAACTGCCTCTCGGCACTGTTTGGATTTCTGAAGAGAGTGCTCTGAACAAAGTCCAATCCCATATAGGCCAAACAATTTCCCATGTCCGTCCGCAACCAGTTCAAACTCCTCATCGGCGGCCTCGGCGTGCGCCTGATTTGACCACCATCATCCGCAACCCCACACTCGCGCCATGAAACTCAACGCCATCCTCACGCCCGCCGACGAAGGCGGGTTTGTCGCCCTCAACCCCGAGACCGGCACCACGACGCAAGGCGACACGGTCGAGACCGCCCTCGCCAATCTGCGCGAGGCGACCGAACTCTATCTCGAAGAATTCCCCATGAAAGCGCCCGGAAATTCACTCCTCACAACGATTGAAGTGGGCGCTCATGCCTAAGCTTCCGCACGTCTCCGGTGCCGAGGCCGTCCGCGCCTTGGAGCGCCTCGGCTTTGTCCAAGACCGGCAAAAGGGGAGCCATGTGATCATGCGGCGAGGCTCGTCTGGCTGCGTAATCCCGATGCACCGCGAAATCAGAATCGGCACGCTCGCCGGCCTGCTACGCCAAGGCGGCGTGTCGGCGGAAGATTTCATCGCGAACCTTTGAAGACAGCATGAACACCTTGGCTGATACCGCCCGCCGTGCTTTTCATCAGGACGGCTTCATTGTGATCGTGATGGCGAGCGGCGTCGAAGTTCGCTTCCCCGTCGCGAAGAACCCGCGTCTCGCGCGCGGCACGCCCGCGCAGCTCGACCGCATCGACCTCTCCCCGCTGGGCCTCCACTGGCCCGACCTCGACGAAGATCTGTCCTTCCGCGGCCTGCTCGACGGCAACTTCGGCCAGCATCAGAAAACCGGAGCATGACTTTCCAAACCCAACTTACGCCTGCGGCCGAGGGCGGCTTTGTCGCGCTCGAGCTTTCGACCGGAAGCACCACCCAAGGCGATACAACCCAGGAAGCTCTTTTCAATCTGCGCGAAGCGACCGAGCTGTATCTTGAAGAATTTCCAAACGCAGCGAATCAAGCGGTCAAACGCGCTGATTAGCGAAGATTAGCGTTCCCACCTCGCCCCCACTTTCCCATGTCCGTTAAAAACCAATTCAAACTCCTCCTCGGCGGCCTCGGCGCGCGCCGGGGCACCCGGCCGCCGCATGTCGGGGCGGCGGCGGCGATGGGGGAGTTTCTGGATCGGAGTCGGCTGGTCGGAATCCTCATCTTCATCGTCACGGTCGCGGCCATCGTGCTCATCAGTTCGGCGGGCGTGAGCACGCTCGATGCGCCGGTCGTCGTTGGCCAGGTGGCCACTAGCCGCGTGAATGCGCTGGTGTCATTTAGCTACGAGAGCGCGGAGAAGACGCGCGTGGCCCGCGAGCAGTTCATGGATCAGCTGCCGCCGGTTTACCGGCTCGACGTCGGGCCGCTGGCGGTGTTCGAGGGCGCGGCGCGGCTGCTGCTCGGCCAGCTCTCAACCTTCGAGTCGCCCCGCCCGGCGGATCCCGCCGTGCTGGTCACCCGGCGCGGCGAACTCACGCGCATCGCCGATACCTTCAACGCCCAGAGCCCGGCCTTTCATGCGACCGCCGAAGACATCGCGGCCGTGCTGAGCGCGGGCGACGCGAAGCAGCGCGCGGATTTATTTGAGAACGGGCTCGCGACGCTGCGCGATATTTACGCGCAAGGCGTGACCGATTCGGCCCTCGGCATGGTCAGTCCCGGCAGCTCCGTGGTGTTTCAAATCGCCCGCGCCAGCGGCGAGATCGCCCAGCGACCCGTGCAGACGATGGAGGACGCGCTCACCGTCCTGCGCGTCAGCCTCGCCGGCGCCAACACCCCGCGGCCGGCCGCGCAGGCGATTTTCCGCCTCTTCCGCTACGGCCTCACGCCCAACATCTCGTTCGACCGCGAAGCCACGCGCGTGCTGCACGACGAACGGGCGCGCAACCTCAAGCCCGTCATCGTCACTGTTGCGCGCGGGCAACTCATCATCAACGCTGGCGAAAAAGTCACCGCCGGCCAGCACGAGATGCTCGTCGCCCACCGCAAATACGTGCGTGACCACACCGAGCTCGACGCCAGCGAGGGCCTCACGCTCTTCGGCCGCATGCTGCTCGTGCTCGCGATGGTGCTCGCCTCGCTCATCTACATCCGGATCGAGGATCCCGAGACGCTGCGCAGCAACGTCCGCTGCGGCCTGCTCG
>JBDSGI010000453.1:0-3515 GCA_039919035.1 Opitutaceae bacterium | reverse complement strand
TGATCGTCGTGCAAGCCGCGATGCCGACGGCGATGGTGCCGGTGATCCTCGCGCGCCTTTACGGCGGGCACCCGCGCACCGCCGTGCAGATCATCCTCGGGACGACGGCGGTGGGCCTCTTCACGATTCCGCTGTGGCTGCGCGCGGGTCTGAAGTGGGTGGGGGTCTGACCACCGGGTGTTTTTTCCGATCCTGCCGTCCCGCGTCACTTCACCCACAATTTAGTGCGCGGCGGGCAGGTAGAAAAACAAAATTCCGATAATCACGTAGAGCGCGAGGAGTTGCACGCCCTCGAGCCAGTTGCTCTCGCCGTCGCCGGCGATTTGATCGGTGACGAACGCCGCGAGCACGACCGCCGCGACTTCGGGCACGGTGAACTCGAGGTTCAGCCGATGCGGGAAAAAATAGCTCGCGAACACGAGCACCGGCGCGACGAACAGCGCGATCTGCAGGCTCGAGCCGACGGCGATGCCGATCGAGAGATCCATCTTGTTCTTCATCGCCATCGTGATCGCGGTGGAGTGCTCCGCGGCGTTGCCGACGATCGCGACGATGATCACGCCGACGAACACTTCCGTGACACCGAGCGAGTGCCGCGCTGCCTCCACCGCGCCGACCAGGAATTCCGAAACCCACGCGACCGCGAGCGTCGCGATGAGCAACACGCCCACGGCTTTCTTGATCGACCACGGCCCTGCGTGGTCGTCGGCCGCGCGATCGTGCTTCGTGCCGATGTCGGCCTCGCCCCCCACGAAGAGCTGCTTATGCGTCCCGAGGGAAAACAGCAGCATCGCGCCATACGTCGCGATGAGCACGATCGCGATCGCGAGCGAGAGGCGCTGCTCCGCGGCGGGCGTCCAGCCGCTGGGCGATCGCGCCGCCGCGAAATGAAACACGGTCGGAATCACGAGAGCACTCGCCGCCAGAATCAGCGCGGTGCACGAGGCGCGGGCGCCCGTTTTGTTGAAGGATTGCTTCTTGTAGCGGAGCCCGCCCGCGAAAATCGAAGCGCCGAGCACGAGCAGCAGGTTGCCGATGATCGAGCCGGTGATGGAGGCCTTCACGACTTCGATCTGGCCCGCGCGCAACGCCATCAAGGCGATAATGAGCTCGGCCGCGTTGCCGAAGGAGGCGTTGAGCAGCCCGCCGATGCCTTCGCCCATGCGGTGCGCAAGCTGTTCGGTCGCGTGGCCCATCCACCCTGCGATCGGGATGATCGCCAGCGCAGAGACGATGAAGAGCGCGGTCTCGTGGTGCAGCGATGGCACGTAGCGCAGCGCAAACGCGACCGGGACAAACCCGAGCAGCCAGTCGAGCGACGGTTTGAACCATGAGGATTTCGGGGCATGGGAAGACATGGGCGGTGAACGGGAGGATGGTCGGCGAAGGCGATGTCGAGTGGAGACTTTGCTCAACTTTCCACGCAAGAGGCAATTGACCACTCGCCACGCCGTCAAAAAGGTTGTCACCCCATGGACTGGCTCACCGATCCGCAAATTTGGATTTCGCTGCTCACGCTCACCGCTCTCGAGATCGTGCTGGGCATAGACAACATCATCTTCATCTCGATCCTCGCGGGAAAACTTCCTCTCGCTCAGCAGGAAAAAGCGCGGAAGCTTGGACTCTCGCTCGCGTTGATTACGCGCGTGCTGCTGCTGCTGAGCCTGACGTGGATCATGGGACTCACCGCGCCGCTTTTCACGCTGCCGGTGATGAACCAGCCGATTTCAGGCCGCGACTTGGTGCTGCTGCTCGGCGGGCTTTTCCTGATTTGGAAAAGCGTCAGGGAGGTGCACGAAAAATTGGAGGATGCCGACGGGCACGCGACGAAGGGAAAAGTGGTGGCGTCGTTTGCCGCGACGATCGTGCAAATCCTGATCCTCGACATCGTCTTCTCGCTCGACTCCGTGATCACGGCCGTCGGCATGGCGAACGAGGTGGGCGTGATGATCGCCGCGGTCGTGATCGCACTGGGCGTGATGTTGTGGTTTGCGGGCGCGATTAGCGACTTCGTGAACCGGCACCCGACGCTGAAGATGCTGGCCCTGAGTTTCCTGATTTTGATCGGCTTCACGCTCGTGGGCGAGGGGCTCGGACAGCATATCCCGAAAGGCTACATCTACTTCTCCATGGCCTTCGCGTTTGGAGTTGAGATGTTGAACTTGAAGCTGCGCTCCAAGGAGAAGAAGCAAAAGCGCGTCGAGCTGCATCAGCCGTATCGGTGAAGCCGGGCGCGAGGCCTGAAAAAAGCGCCACAAAATGGGCGCTTTTTTCAGGCGGCGAGCAAGCTCGCGCCTCCGCCCGCAGCGTAGGGCTAGACCTTGGTCGAGTCTTCGTTCACTCGATCTTGGGGAGCGAGCTGTCGATCTCGACGCCGTGCGGGTGGTTGCGCTTGTCCTTGTGGATGCCGTGGCGGCGGCGCAGGAGGCCGTCGAGCTTGTCGACGAGCAGGTCGAGAGATTTGTAGGCGTCTTCGCTGGTCACGCTGGCGATCAGGTCCGGGCCGGAAATCTCGATGTGGCCCTTGGCGATAAACTGGGCGCCGACGCCGTGGGTTTTGTCGAGCTCAAGGTCGATGCGCAGGCGGAGAATGTGGTCGTTATGGCGAAGCAGCCGGGCGGTTTTCTCGGCGGCGGCGGTGCGGAGTGGGTCGGTCAGATCGAGATGGATGCCACGAAGGAGTAGTTTGGCGGCAAGGTCAGGGGGGAGGTTTTTTGAGTTCGGCATATTTAAAGGGGATTCGGTCGCGAGCGATGCGGGTAAAGTAAGCTATGCGGGCCGGTGCAAAACGAGCCCTATTCCTTAGCGTTTTTTGTTCAGAGCGGCGGCGAACCAGTCGTTGTTCACGGCGGCGGGCGCGCGCGATGTGGGTGGGGTTCCCTCACCCCGCTTTGGGATCGGTCCGCTGCGGGGGGAGGGCACCCCGCCTCCATTTTGCTTCGGACCGAGCGTGGGATTGCTGCGCATCGAGAGGGCGATGCGTTGGCGCGGGAGGTCGATCTCGGTGACGATGACTTGGACTTTCTGGCCGGGCTTCACGACGGCGTTGGGCTCTTTGACGAACGAATCGGCGAGTTGCGAGACGTGGACGAGGCCGTCTTGGTGGACGCCGATGTCCACGAACGCGCCGAACGCCGTGACGTTGGTCACGATCCCGGGGAGCTTCATGCCGGGCTTCAGATCTTCGGGGCGATGGACTTCGGCGGAAAAGGCGAAGGCTTCGAATTTTTCGCGCGGGTCGCGGCCGGGCTTGGCAAGCTCGGCGACAATGTCGGTGAGGGTGGGGAGGCCGACGTCGGCGGTGACGTAGGACTCGAGTTTGATTTTTGCGCGCAGCTTTCCGTCACGCACGAGATCGGTGACGGTCGCGCCGAGGTCGGCGGCCATTTTCTCCACGAGCGGATAGCGTTCGGGATGGACCGCGCTGGCGTCGAGCGGGTGCGCGGCATCGCGGATGCGGAGAAAGCCGGCGGCCTGCTCGAAGGCCTTCGGACCGAGGCGCGGGACGTCCTTGA
>JBDSGI010000452.1:0-2824 GCA_039919035.1 Opitutaceae bacterium | reverse complement strand
TCTGGCAGGCGCTCGGTGCCCCCGAAGGATTCGTTGAACCCGAAGGCAGCGAAAATCACGTCGGCCTTCTGCGCATTCAGGTGCTGCTGCAGGTCGCCGAAATTTTTCGGCCGTGGCATCAAATCGATCTCATCCGCCGACCAGGCCAGCGTGCGCACGGTGAGCTCCAGCTGCGGATTGGCCGCCTGCAACATCGCCTCGAAGTGCGGAAAGTCGTCGCCGCGCTCGAAGAGCGTGTTGCCGATCAGCACGACGCGATCTCCCCGGCGCAGTGCCAGCGGCAGCGAAGTCGCAATGGGCTCGATGCGGCGGGGCCGTGTCGCGGACTGCTCGTCAATCCCGTAACGCGCGAGATCAGGGTTGGCGGATTTTGCCGGGACGGTGGCGGATTTTCCCGCCAAGGCCAGGAGCAACGCCAAGGCAAGTGACGCCAAACGGGGGGAACGCATAATTGAGAGTGTCTTTATGTGATTCGACCGCGCCGGGGGTGATTACGGGACGTCCCACCAACGCCCAGCGTCCACGCTATTTCGTCGTCTTTGCTTTCGGAGCCGCCGGCTCCAGCTCGATCCGCGTCGGCAAATCCCCGAGTTCGTAGTAGCGATCTTCGATGCGATCGTCGCGGACGATGCCCACCCGGAACCCGGACTTCGCGCCACCGAGGGGCTTGCCGACGGGGCCGGTGGTGATGTTCACAAGGTCGCCGTCCCTCGCCTCGGCGTTGCGGTGGTAATGGCCGGAAAACAAATAACGCACTCCCGCCGCGCGAAACAGGCCTAAGTAGGTGCCGCGCCGCGCCAGCGGAATATTGAAATACTGATCGGGTTCGTCGGCGGTCTTGAGAAACCACGGATGATGCTGAAACACCACGATGTGCCGCGGATCTTCCGCCTTCGCCTGCGCAAGTTCGGCCCGCAGCCACCGCTCCTGCTCCGCCAGCGCGTTGGAACACTGGTTGGGCGAATGAATCACCGTCGAGTTCAGCACCAGGCCGACAAAGCCCGGCCGGCGAAACGCGTAGTGGTCCGCCCCGAACACGGTGCGGTAGGCATCGAGTGTCGCCGGCGTCGGGACGTTTTGCACATCGTGGTTGCCGGCGGCGTTGTAGACCGGAATCGCCGAATCGATCTTACCGAGAATCCGCCGATACTCGGCGATCTGGGCGGCATCGCCGCCGCGATTCACCAAGTCGCCCGTCACGACCACAAAGGCCGGCCGGAGCCGGTTGACGGCGGTGACGGCAAACTCGAAGTTCGCGGCGTCTTGCGCGAAATCTTTGTTGTCGGAAAACATCCCCATCTGGGGATCGCTCAGTTGAATGAAGAAGAACGGCTCCGCGGCCAACGCCCGGTCGCCAGCGATGAGAGCGACAAGTGTGGCGAAAACGAAGCGAAGCCGTTTCATGGTGTGAGGGACCGCGACTTTATTTCAACGCCGCGAGTCCCGCCGCCGCGATCTGGCCATCCTGCGCCGAGGTCGCGCCCGACACACCAATCGCGCCGACGACCTTTCCGCCGACCACGATCGGCAGGCCGCCTTCAACGGGCAGGGCGCCGGGCAGCTTCAACATGCGGAGGCCTTCGCCGCCGGCCGCCACATTGTCCTGAAATGCTTTCGTCGGCCGGCGAAAGGCGGCGGATGTGCGGGCCTTCTCCAACGCGACCTCCACGCTGCCGTATTGCGTCGAATCGATCCGCTCCAGCGCCACGAGGTGCCCACCGGCATCGACCACCGCGACGACCACATTCCATTTGTTCTTCACCGCCTCGGCCTGCGCCGCAGCCACGGCACGCTTGGCGTCGGCCAAGGAGATTGGCGCACCGTAGTCAGGCGTTGGGGCCTGGGCCCGCACGAGGGTGCCGAGCACGAGGGAAAAGATAATAGCGAACAGGCGATATTTGATCATGGGATGATTGGGATTGAGGGAACGGAAAACCCTACGCGGATACCCTTGGCTTTGTCAGGGCGAAACCATGTCACATTTTCCTCCCCTGCCCAATTGCCGCCCGTCGCCGCGAAAGCGTTGCCGCGCTCGCGGCGTGGCGTTTACTCCGGCCATGTTCTCCGCCGTCCGTCCGCTTTGGTTGTTCGCTGCCTTGGCCTCGCTGATTTCGCCCGCCGGGGCCGCCCCGGCGCCCCATCGCCTTCAGGCGATCGTTGACCGCGCAGCAGACCTGGCGCTCACGAAATTCGCCAACGAGAAACTTCTGCCCAGCCAACTCGCCGTCACGTTGATCGATTTGCGCGACGCAAAGCCATCGCAGCCGGCGAGTGTGCGAGGCGGAGTTTCCATCTATCCGGCGAGTGTAATCAAATTATTCTACCTCGCGGCCACTCACCACTGGCTGGAGAACGGCCGGCTCACCGACACGCCCGAGCTGCGCCGCGCGATGCGCGACATGATCGTCGATTCCTCCAACGACGCGACGCACTACCTCATCGATTTGCTCACCGGGACGACGAGCGGACCCGAACTGCCCGACGCCGAAATCAAAGTATGGTTCGAGCAGCGGAACGCCGTCACCCGCTACTTCGCGGGCCTCGGCTACACCGCGGTGATCGCCAGCAAGAAGCCGTGGGGCGACGGACCCTACGGTCGCGAGTCACAGGCGATCCGGTTGTTTGAACCCAAGCGCAACATGCTCACGACCGATGCCACCGCACGTCTGCTCACGGAAATCGTCACGGGCCAGTGTGTGACCGCCGCGCGGAGCGCCGAAATGATGGCGCTGCTCGCCCGCGATCCTGCGACCACCGATTCCGATCCCGACAACCAAGCGAAATTCTCCGGCCCGTCGCTACCGCCCGGTGCGAAACTTTGGTC
>JBDSGI010000451.1:0-7371 GCA_039919035.1 Opitutaceae bacterium | reverse complement strand
CACGCAGCTTGAATTTTCCCCGCACGCATGAATTCACGTCGTCTCCTCGCCGGTCCCGTTCTCCTTTTCGCTTCGACGGCGCTCTCGTTCGCCGCCGTCCCGCCTGCCGCCATCCGCGGCGAGGTGATCATCAATCGCGCGACCGCCGCGTGGGAGTCGCAGCAGGTGCAGGAGCCGTGCATCATTCCCAATCCGAAGGATCCTGCGCGGCTCGTGATGTTTTATTCCGGCGTCCCCACGACAAACCGGAAGCTCTGCTTCTTCGGCAAGGCGTGGGCGCTCAAGTCCGATCCGTTCACGTGGCATCAGGACGAGGGGAATCCGTTTTTCGGCCCGCTGAAGGATAACTGGGATTCCGGGAGCATCCGGCTCGATGCGGTGCTCTACATTCCCGAGGAGGACGCCTACTACATTTACTATTCCGGCACGACCGAGTCGGTGCAGGACAAGATCGGACTCGCGATTTGTCCGGCCGGGGCCGACGGCTATTCGGGCATCACGGCGGCGGCGAGCCGGCGTGTGGGCATGCAGCCTATCCTCGCGCCGGAGCCGGCGGCGCCCTATTTCGAGACGATGGCGCAGCAATCCGCCGTGTGGCGCGAGTGGGATGCGGCGGCGCGGCGCTGGGACTGGTTCATGTATTATTCGTATCGTGGGAAAAACGGCACGCTCCCCGGCCTCCGCCTCGCGACCTCGCGCGATGGGAAAACTTGGACGCGCCGCTTCAACGAGAAAGATCCGCGCGGCATGGGCCACATCTTCGACTCCACGCCCGACGCCTACTACGAGTGGCATCAGGTGATTAAAGTCGGCGACACCTACGTGCTCACGATCGAGGTCGGCACGGAGAAGGGCAAACGCTGGCGGCCCGTCGTCGCCGTGAGCAAACACCCCGCCACTGGCTGGGTGCAGACCGACATCGACTCGCTCCTTCAGACCAAGTGGACCGGCCTCTATCGAGACGACACGATCTACCACGTCGCGACACCCGCGTTCTACCAAATCGACGGCCGATGGATTCTTTATACGCAGGCGTGCCCGCTTCCTGCGAATCGCAACTACATCGACGGCCACTGGGACATGTGGGCCTTCGCCTGCGACCGCGAGATCGAGACGCTGCCGGGTTACGCGCGGATTTTTGTTCCGGGCCCAGGCGCGCCCGCCCGTTGAAAATGTGATCTCGGATGGCTTGATGGTAGCCCCGCTCGTAAAGACGTGCAACTAAGCGACAGGTGCCCCTTCTTCGCCGCCAAAATCAAGGCGGCATGGACTGGCCGAAATGGCACGAGGTGCGCGCGTTCGTCGAACATCCCTTCCCGATCGTGAAAAATCTCTTCCGGCACCGGAAGACGCGGTATCGCGGACTCGAGAAAAATAGCCGCCAACTCCACCCGCTCTTCGCTCTAGCCAACGGGGTGAGCGCCGCCCGTCGCATCACGACGTGACCCCGCAGGGGGCGGCCGCGCGCGCACACGGCGGGGAAATGCCCGCTACTGCGCGTTCCGCAAGTCGCGCCGGCACCGCTCCGTGACCCGTTTTCCCTCTCACCCCCGACGCCGGCGCCTAACGCCAAATCAAAAAATCGGCAGTCTGGCTTTAGTCCGCGCTTCCCTAGAGACGATTGGCCTCACACATCACCCGGCTCCGGCCGTAGCACGATTTCCTCGACCACGGTGCGGCGCGAGAGCCGCCATACATCGAGAAACGCCCGCGCGACATCCGCCGCTGGCATGATGCGCTCCTCTGCCACGCCGCTGCCGCGCCACGAGGGGGACCACGTCGCGCCCGGATGAACGCAGCACACGCGCACGCCCGTCCCCTTCGTCTCGGCGCGCAGCACCTGCGCGAGCCCGGTCACGCCAAACTTCGCCGCGCAGTAGGCCGCGCCATTCGGATAGGCCGCGAGCCCCGCGATCGAGCTCATGAAGAAAACATCGCCGCGCTTTCGCTTGAGCATGGCCGGCAGCAGCGCGCGGGTGACCAGAAAAGCGCTGCGCAGGTTGGCCGCCACAATGCGGTCGAATTCCGCCACCGTGGTGGCCGCAAACGTCGCGCCGGCAAACACCCCGGCGTTGTTGATCAGCACATCGACCTGACCGAAGCGTTGCTCGACCGCCGAAATCATCGCCGCCACCGCGTTCTCATCAGCCACATCGCAGGCGAAAACGTCGACCCTCTTGGCCCCGCCGCTCGCGAGCTTCCCGCAGGCGCGCGCCACGGTCGCGAGGTTTTTGGCATTCCGCGCCACCAGCGCGAGCCGCACGCCGCTCACCTCGCGCGCAAACACCTTCGCAATCGCCGCGCCAATTCCCTGCGAGGCGCCAGTGATAAGGACGACGGGTTTCATCGGCTAATCGCGGAACCGCGAAAGAGCTGAAGCGCGAAAAAAAACGATTCCATCAGAATAGTTGCCTGTTTCCGCTCTTCCGTGCTTCCGCGATTTCCTTTCAGCAAACCAGCGAGCCGAAATCCATGAAGTCCGCGATGAAGCCGCCTTTCACGCCCTTCGCGATCACGCTGACGGCGTCGTGCGAGTGCAGCGACTCAAGGTGCGAGCACGCCACCTCGAAATCCGCGATGCGTTTGTCGCCCGCGAGCTCGCGATAGAGCAGGCGCGCGGCGTCCTCAACGAACTTAATGTTGGCACCATTAAGCTCGGCAAACGCCTGCTCGTCCTCGCGCTTCACCATCACCTGCGTCTCAGTTTTGAGGGCGTTGGCACAGTGCTGTTGCAGCTCCTCAAGGCTTACGGTGCGACCCGCCGCCAACTCGACCCGCACGCGCGCCTTCGAGCGTTGCGCGTGGGGCGTCGCATACACACCGCGCGTCTCCCGCGCGTGCTCGGCGAGTTCCGCGCTGCATGGGCAGGTCGAGGAATATACAAAATCGAACTCGATCACGCGGCGAAATTTCCCGGCGCGGTCCATCTTCGCCTCAAACGCCACGCGATAATACTGCCAGCCCGCCAGCCCGCTGCGGAGACTCGGCTGGAGCATCGGATAGGAAAACGCGAGGCGGAGACGGGCGTTGAACGCGTCAATCTTCCGCTGGTATTTCAGCAGCAGTTTCCGCAGGACCTCGAAGGTGAACACCTCGTCCTCGTGCTCGTAAAACGAGCGCATGATGCGGCCCATGTTGATGCCCTTCAGCCCAGCCTGGAGGGACACCGTGCCGGTCACGCTGGTTTCGAGCGTGTGGAGTTTTCCGTTCGCGGCGCGAAACTTGAGCGGCAGCCGGAAATTCGCGCAGCCCACTTGCTGGACTGGCACGCGCGCGCCCTCGGCGGCGTTCACCGCCTCCATCATGTCGGGCAAAGTGGCGCGATAGGCGGCGTCGGGCCGGAACTTAGCATCGTGGCGACGGCTCACCAGCGGCGGCACGCCGCCGGCCGTCTCGTGTAAATACATCGGTTTTTTCTTCATGTCGTTTTTCGATTGGTCAGACGGCCAGCCGGTTGGTGACGATAACAACCGGGCGCGGCCAAGTGTGGCGGAGGAAATATTTTTAACGCGTTTCGTCGGGACCGCGGTAGTCGGCGAAGTTGCGCGGCGTCTCGAAGAGCCGCACTTGGTGGAGCCGGGCCGCGGGCGGGAGCAGCGGCGTGATTTCATTCCAAAACGCGATCACAAGATTTTCGGTCGAGGGGATCACGTTGCGGAGAAAATCCACGTCGGTGTTGAGATTGCGGTGATCGCAGGGATCGACGACGGCGCGGTGCAGGATTCGCTTCAGTTCGCCAAGGTCTACGATATAGCCCGTCTCGGGATCCGGTTCCCCGCGCACCGTGACTTCGAGCACGTAGTTGTGCCCGTGCCAGTGCGGGTTGGTGCAGAGGCCGTATTGCTCCGTGTTCCACGCCTGGCTCTTCGTCGGGTTGTGCAGCCGGTGGGCGGAATTGAAATGCACCTGCCGCGTGATGAACACGGTCCCGCGCAGCACGCGGGGCGCGGCGGGTTTACGGGAGGCGGACTTTTTCGGCATGGAGGGTTAGGAGTAGCGAAAAACACCCTCCGGTCAATGCGCGGGGTCAATTGCCGGGGGCAGTCCGTCGCGGACTGGGGCGTAACAACCGCCTGGTTTCGGATTCGACGCATCGGGCCGCGCCGTCCACGGTCGGGCTCGCGTCATCGCGCCCATGAGAATCCGCAAAGTCCTCGTCACCGCCGCCAACCCCCGTCAGCGCACGCTCCCGCTGCAAACGCTGATCGATCCACAGGGCGAATCGAAATCCGCGCTGCAGGTCGTGCTGGAGGAAGCTGACGGCGCGGGCATCGAGGAATTTGGCGTGGTGGTATGCCCGGGCGATGAGGCGGCCTACGCCGAGGCTTGCGGCACGCTGCGCTCGCGCGTGCGCTTCATCGTGCAGGATGCGCCGCGCGGCTACGGACACGCCGTGCTCTGCGGCCGGCAGTTCGTCGGCGACGAACCGTTTCTCCACCTCGTCGGTGATCACTTGCACGTGTCGTCGCTGCAGGCGATGAGTTGCGCCCGCCAGCTGATCGAAGTGGCCACCGCAGAAAACGCCTCTGTCTCCGCCGTGCAGCCGACGCGCGAAAGCCAGCTTACCTCCTTCGGCGCGATCGGCGGCCGGCTCGTCGGCGGCGCGAAGCCCCTTTACCACGTCGAGGCGGTGCTGGAAAAACCCACGCCCACCCTCGCGGAGCAGCAGCTTATCGTCCCCGGCCTGCGCGCGGGGTTTTATCTGTGCTTCTTCGGCATGCACGTGCTCGGACCGGACATTTTCGCCCTCCTGGAAGAGCACCAGCGCGCCGCCCCGGATCGCCTGCTCGGGCTTTCGCCGGCGCTGCACGCGCTCGCCGCCCGCCAGCGCTATCTCGCCTTTAACGTCGCCGGCCGTCGCTTCGACGTCGGCGCGCCCTACGGCCTGCTCTTCGCCCAGCTCGCGCTCTCGCTCTCCGGCCGCGATCGCGATCGCGTGCTCGCGCAATTGGTCGAACTGCTGGCGGTGCGGACGAGTGACTGAGGGGCACCTCGAAATATCCCAAGCACCCGAAAATTTTCCGAGCCTCGATCTATCCGTGATGCCGACCCCATCTCCTCTTCTCCCCGATCCTTTCGTGTCTTTGGGGTATTTTTTTGTGACCTCCGTCGCATGAGCCACGGCCTGCTCGCCATCATCCAATCCCCCGATCCCGCGATCCGCGATCTCGCCGTCGATCGATGGTGCGAGGGCCGCGGCGCGGCCGAGCTGATGGCCGCGTGCGACGAACTCGATGCCTATCGTCGGCAGGAGACGAATCTTTACCAACGGGTCCGCGCGCTCTTCTTCATCACGGCAATTCACCGCTATCACCTGCCGGCGCGCACCGAACTTCCCCGGTCCGGCCGCGTGCCCTATGAAGGATTTCGCCACCTGCTCGAACGCCGCTTTGAGGAGGCCATCGCGGTTTTTTTGGAAGCACAGCGCACCTGCGGGCCCAGTGAAACCCTTTCGAGCGCGCTCGCCTCGGCCCACCACGCGCTCGCGTTTCAGACCCTTGCCGATCAAGTCCGCCGCACCGTGCGCTCCACCCACGGCAACGCATGGATGTTTCGTCTCGGGCATCCGCTCGATCAACCGTTGCGGGCGCGCCGCGAATTGCTCGAGCGTGAGGGCGCGGCCACGCCCTATCCGCTCCTGCGCGAACTTACCGCCGTGCGCATGGACCTCACGCACTGCGGCTGGAGTGACATTTTTTTCCTCGGCATGGATTTCCCCGAGGGCGCGCGCGTGCTCAACATCTCCGTTGATCTCGGCGTGCACGGCCGCGATGCCACGACGCGCCCGCCAGTCGAGGCGTTCTTCCGTGTCATCGATGAGCCGGTCATCCGTCTCGCCAGCGTGGATCTCGAGGCCTCGGCGTGCCTGACGACGCTCGACGAGGTCTTCGATTTCGGCCGCGACTACCTTGGCCTCCTCAAGGCCGCCGTGATCGCCGCCGGGCTGGTGCCGCCCGGCATCGAGCGTTCGGGCGCGAGCCTCGCGGAATTGCTCGCGACGATTTTCGGCCCCGGCCGGGGATTCGAGCTCGTGAGTAACGTCAACCGCATCCCCAAGGGCTCGCGACTCGCTGTCTCCACCAATCTCCTTGGCGCGCTTATCGGCGCGTGCATGCGGGCGACCGGCCAGATTCAATCGCTCAGCGGCCCGATGCAGGAAAGCGAGCGCCGGATCGTCGCCGCGCGCGCGATCCTCGGCGAATGGATTGGCGGCTCCGGCGGCGGTTGGCAGGATTCCGGCGGACTCTGGCCCGGTATCAAGCTCATCGAAGGCGCGCCCGCCCAGCCCGGTGATCCCGAGCACGGACTTAGCCGCGGCCGCCTGCTCCCGCGCCACACCTTGCTCGGCTTCGATCGCATTTCGGCGGCGGCGCGGAAAAAACTCCAGGACTCACTCGTGCTCGTCCACGGCGGGATGGCGCAAAACGTCGGACCTATCCTTGAGATGGCCACGGAGAAATACCTCCTGCGCAGCGAGCCCGAGTGGACCGCGCGCCGCCAGGCCGTCGCGACGCTTGATCAGATTCTCGCGCTGCTCGCCGCGGGCGACATTCGCGGCCTCGGCCGCGCACTCACGGACAATTTCTTCGGTCCGCTCCAGACGATCATCCCGTGGGTCAGCAACCACTACACCGAGCAGATCATAGCACGCACGCGGGCGGCGTTCGGCGATGATTTCTGGGGTTTCTGGATGCTCGGCGGCATGTCGGGCGGCGGCATGGGTTTTATCTTCGCGCCCGAGCGCCGTGCCGAAGCGCAGGCCAAGCTGCTCGAAATCATGCTCGCGACCAAGCGCGAGCTGGAGAGTTCGCTGCCCTTTGCGATGGACCCGGTCGTCTACGATTTCTCGATCAACGAGCACGGCTCCGTCGCGGCGCTGCTCACGGGCGCGGGTGCCATGCTGCCGGTGGCGTTCTATCAACACGCCGTGCCGCGCTGGCTCCGCCGCGAGGCCCGCGATCTCACGCCGCGCGAGCGCGCCGATCTTCAACAGTTTGCGCGCGCGGCCCGGACCCACGCGGAATTCGCCGGGGCGCTGCCTTCGTTGCTCGACCGCATGCTGCCCTCCGCCGGCTCCGGCGATCGGATGACGCAACAACTCGACGCGCTCCTCGCGCAAAACGGCTTCGACCGCGCCCAACACGAGCAAATCCGCACCGATCTGCGCGCCGGCCGCATTGGTCTCGCGATGAATCGCCTCTCGCCCAGCACTCGTATCGAGGATGTCACGGCGGCGGAGCTCTTCGATGGCACGCGCGCCTCGGCCGATCTCCGCCGCGCGGGCGAGGCGGCCCTGCGCAACGGCGAGGTCGGGGTCGTCACCTACGCCGCCGGCGTCGGCAGCCGCTGGACGCAGGGCGCCGGCGTCGT
>JBDSGI010000450.1:0-9153 GCA_039919035.1 Opitutaceae bacterium | reverse complement strand
TCACCGCCAAAAACATCGTCATCGCGACGGGCTCGGCGCCGGTGGATTTGCCGTTCATGAAATTCGACGGCAAGACCGTCGTCTCCTCGGATCACGCCATCGCGTTTGATTCCGTCCCGAAGAAACTTGTCGTGGTCGGCGGCGGCGCCATCGGACTCGAACTGGGTTCCGTTTGGGCGCGGCTCGGCAGCGACGTCACCGTCGTCGAATTCCTGCCCAAAATCGCCGCGGGCTACGACGACGACATCGTGCGCAACTTCACGCGCCTCTTGCAAAAGCAGGGCCTTAAAATCGAGGTCGGCGCCAAGGTCACCGGGTTCGCCAATGGCGTGCTCACCGCGGAGCGCGGCACCGACAAGCTGGCGTTTCCCGCCGACAAAGTGCTCGTCTCCGTGGGCCGCCGGCCGTTCACCGATGCGCTCGCGCTGGAGAAAGCCGGCGTGCAGCTCGACGAAAAGAAGCGCATCAAGGTGGACGCGCACCTCAAGACCACCGCGCCCGGCGTCTGGGCCGTCGGTGATGTCGTCGCCGGACCGATGCTCGCGCACAAAGCCGAGGAAGACGGCGTCGCCGTCGCCGAATGGATCGCGGGCAAGGCCGGGCATGTGAATTGGAATCTCGTTCCCGCGATCATTTACACCAACCCGGAAGTCGCGAGCGTCGGCCTCGGCGAGGACGCCGCGAAGACGGCGGGCATCGCCATCAACGTCGGCAAGTTCAACTTCGCCGCCAACGGCCGCGCCATCTCCGCTGCGGCAACCGATGGCTACGTGAAAATCATCGCCGACGCGAAGACCGATAAAATCCTCGGCGCGCAGATTCTCGGTCACAACGCCGGCGAACTCATCAGTGAAGTCGTCACGCACATGGAATACGGCGGCAGCGCCGAAGACCTGGCCCGCACGATCCACGCCCATCCGACCATGAGCGAGTCGGTGAAGGAAGCCGCCCTGGCGGTGAGCAAGAGCGCGCTGCACGCGCTTTAAGCCCCCGGAGCCGGGCTGAATCCGGCTCGCGAGGGGAGCCGTTCGACTTGGATTTGGCCTGCGACGTTGACGTTCGCCCCTGGCGAGGCAGGTTCTGGCAAGGCTTCTGCTACTAACGGCTTGTTCCCAAAAACCCTGTGTCTCTCCTTCATACCCACTACGAACTCGGGCAATTCTTCGACGAAATGTTTGCGCCCGAGGGTGGGATGCGGCCGCACTACCGGCGGCTTGAGACCCGGCTCGACACTCTGCCCATTGAGGAGTTCGATCGTCGGCGCGCGGCGGTGGATTTGGCGCTGCTTCGGCGAGGCGTAACCTTCACCGTCTACAACGATTCGCAGGGCACCGAGCGCGTCTTTCCCTTCGATCTGATTCCCCGGATCATCCCCGCAAAGGAGTGGACCCGAATCGAGGCCGGGCTCATCCAGCGCATCACCGCGCTCAACCTATTTCTGGACGACGTTTACCACGACCAGAAAGCGCTAAAGGATAAAATCGTGCCGCCCGCGCTCATCCTGGGCGCCAAGCATTTCCGGCGCGAGTTCATGAATTTCACGGTGCCGCGCGGCATCTACGTGCACATCTGCGGCACGGATTTGATCCGTGATGCGCAGGGCAACTACCTCGTGCTCGAGGACAATCTGCGCTGCCCTTCCGGCTCCAGCTACATGCTGGAGAATCGCGCCGCGATGCGGCGGGCGTTTCCCCAACTGTTTCAGAGCTACGGCGTGCGACCGGTCGAGGGCTATTCGGAAGACCTGCTCAAGGGCCTCCTGCATCTTGCGCCCGACCAGAGCGAGAAGCCGATTGTCGTCCTGCTCACGCCGGGCGTCTTCAACAGCGCGTATTTCGAACACTGCTTCCTCGCCCGGCAAATGGGCGTCCCAATTGTCGAGGGCCGCGATCTGGTGGTGCGGGATGCCCACGTTTACATGCGCACGACTGCCGGGCTCGTTCAGGTCGACGTGATCTACCGTCGTATCGACGATGACTTTCTCGACCCCACTGTGTTCCGGAGCGATTCGATGCTCGGGGTGCCGGGATTGGTCAACGCCTACCGCGCCGGCAATGTCGCCCTCGCCAACTCCATCGGCACCGGTGTGGCCGATGACAAAGTCATCTACGCCTATGTCCCGAAGCTGATCAAATACTACCTCGATCAGGATCCGATTCTGCCGAACGTAAACACGTTCCTTGCGTCCGAGCCGCTCGACCGGAAATTCATCCTCGAGAACATCGAGAAACTCGTCGTGAAATCCGCCAACGAGGCCGGCGGCTACGGCATGTTGATCGGGCCCCACTCCACCAAGGAGGAGTGCGCGACCTTCCGCGACCTCGTCGCCGCCAATCCGCGCAACTTCATTGCCCAGGATCCGATCATGCTCTCGCGTTCGCCAACGTGGTGCGACGGCAAGCTGGAGGGCCGGCACATCGATCTGCGCCCCTACATCCTCTACGGCGAGAAAATCACCGTCACGCCCGGCGGGCTCACGCGCGTCGCCTTGCGCAAAGGCTCGCTGGTCGTGAATTCGTCCCAAGGGGGCGGCTCCAAGGACACGTGGGTGCTGCAACGAGACGAATAATCATGCCCGCGGCCAAAAACTCACCACCCCCCCCTCCCCTCCTGCGTCCGCAGGCGAACGTCATGCTGTCGCGCGTGGCTCATTCGCTTTACTGGATGAGCCGCTACATTGAGCGCGCCGAGAATCTCGCCCGCCTGCTCGACGTAAACCTCCAGCTGCTGATCGATTTTCAAAATTTTACGGACCAGACCGTCACGGAGCACTGGGGCTCGATCATCTCCGCCTCGGGCGACGAAAAGCTTTTCCACGAGTGCCACCAAGTGGCCGACAACCGCAGCGTGACGGAGTTCTTCGCCCTCGATATTCGGAATCCGAACTCGATTCTCTCCAGCGTCAACAGCGCCCGGGAACAAGCGCGCATGATCCGCGACCAGATTTCCTTGGAGATGTGGGAGACCATCAACGAACTCTACCTTTATCTCCACGGGCGCTCGACCGAGGAAATTTGGGCGACCGGCGCCGGCGAGTTTTTCAACAGCATTAAGCGCTCCTCCCACCTTTTCCAAGGCCTGACCGCTTCCACTTATTCGCGCAGCGAAGGCTGGGAGTTCATCGAGTTCGGCCGCTACCTTGAACGAGCCGACAAGACGACCCGCATCCTCGATGTGAAGTATCACATCCTGCTGCCCAGCGCGGCGGATGTCGGCGGCGCGGTCGATACGGCGCAGTGGCAGGCGGTGCTGCGCAGCGCGAGCGCGCTGGAGGGCTACCGGCGCTTCTACGTGCGCGAGATTCTGCCGTGGAAGGTCGCGGAGTTCCTGATCTTCTCGGAATCGTTCCCGCGCTCACTCCAGTTTTGCGTCACTCAAATCGATGATTTTCTCCGCCGAATCCTCGGGGAGACCGGCACGCGTCCCCGCACGGAGGCCGCCCGACACTCCAAGCGCCTGCTGGCGGATTTACAGTCGCTCACCGTCATGGATGTCTTGCAAGGAACCGGGCTGCACGAGTTCTTGGGCGAAACGCAGAAAGCCCTTGACCGCATCGGCGAAGAGGTGGTTCAGACGACGATGTTTTATCCCGTCGAATCCGAAGCCGGCGAGCAACAGCAGCAGCAGATCCAGCAGTGATGCCTTGGGCCGGGCAAACCGCTCGATCATGATTCTTCACCTCCTTCACCGCACGACGTTCGCCTACGCCGGCACTGCGCGGGACAGCTTCAACGAGACGAGGCTGCGGCCGGTCGATGAGAACCTGCAGACCTGCCGCTCGTTCAACCTCCGCATCTCTCCCACCATCACACCCCGCGAATATCGCGATTTCTACGGCAACACCGTCCATTATTTCGATATCAACGCGCCGCACCGGAAACTCGTGATCGAGGCCGAGTCGGAAATTGAAACCGTCCCCGACGCCGGCCGCCCCGTCGTCGCCGACGTGCCGTTTGGCGAACTTGCCACCTATCCGGATCGCGACTTCTACCTGGAGTTTCTCGCGCCCTCGCACTATGTGCCCGAAGACCCCGCAATTTGGCGCGAGGCCAAGATCGCGCTGGGCGAAACGACCACAACGGTTTTAGCCGACGCCACGCGGTTGGGCCGACACGTCTTCAAGACGTTCACCTACAAACCGAATTCGACCGGCGTAAGCACGAAGGCTACCGATGCGCTGAAACTGAAAATGGGCGTTTGTCAGGATTTCGCCCACGTGTTGCTGGGGCTGTGCCGGCAAACGGGTATTCCCGCGCGCTACGTCAGCGGCTATTTTTTCAACAATCGCCGCCGGCCTAACGAAACTGAAGCCTCACACGCTTGGGTCGAAGTTATGGTGCCCGGCCACGGCTGGGTCGCTTACGATCCCACGCATGACCGCCCCGCCGACGAGCGCTACGTGAAAATTGCCACGGGCCGCGACTACGCGGACATCCGGCCGGTCAGCGGCACCTACAAGGGCGCGCCCACGCGCTCGCTCAAAGTCGAGGTCGCCGTCCGCGAGGCCGCCGCCATGGCGCGATGATCAATATCTTGGTCCGGCGGCACGCCGGGCGCTAGTCGGAGTCCAACCAGAGTCACACATGTTCCTGCGCGTCACCCACGTCACCCGTTACGACTACTCGCAACCGGTGTCGTTCGCGCCCCACGCCCTCTACCTCCGGCCACGCGAAACCACCCGCCAGCGCCTGCACAGTTTTGACCTCACACTCACGCCCGCCGCGCGCCGCGTCGCAACCAACGACGCCGAGGACAACGCGCTCGACTGGGCATATTTCGAAACCGCCAGTTTGGCCCGCGCCCTCGAATGCCGGACTGAATTTCTCGTCGAGACCCTCGACGCCAATCCTTTCAATTTCTTCCTAAAGCCCACGGCGCTGACGTTTCCATTCACCTACGACGCATCGGAAGCCTACGCGCTCGGGCCGAGCTTCGCTCCGCCCCACGGCACCGATTCCGCCCAGCTCGCGGCGTGGCTCGCGGTGCACTTTGCCGCCCCGCCCCGCGATACGATCACGTTTCTCACCGCGCTCAACTCCGCCGTTCACTCCGCCCTCGCCTACACCCGGCGCGACGAACCGGGTATTCAAACTCCGGCGGAAACGCTCGCCCGCGGCGGCGGCTCGTGTCGCGACTTCGCCATCTTCTTCATCGCCCTGTGCCGGCATCTCGGGATCGCCGCGCGATTCGTGAGCGGCTACCTGCACGAGCCGCCCGATCCGGCCATCCCAAATCCCGTTCCGCCCGTGATGCACGCGTGGGCCGAGGTTTACCTGCCCGGCGCGGGCTGGCGCGGGCTCGACCCGACGCGCGGCATGTTCTGCAACGATCACTTCGTGCCTGTAGCGCACACCGCGCTCGCGGAAAACATCAATCCCATCCAGGGAAATTTCTTCAGCGCCGGGCCCACCACTTCGACGCTCACCACCCACCTCACCCTCGACGCGTTTTGAATCAATATGAAGCCGCCCTACTCCCCTCAAGTTTGGGATGCCCTGCAGGCGTGTGGGACTGCGGTCGAAAAATCACTCCAAAAAAGCGGCGTGCTTCTGACCATGGGGGGCGAGCCGACGTTTGTCCCGATTTCACCCCGCGGCGCGGAGTGGCAAACCGCCGCGCTTGGCCCGACGAAACTCACCTACGCGCGCCGCCTCGCGCGCGAGCTGATCCGCACCGTTTTGCCGGGCTCCGTCGTCCTCGAAACCTCGGGCAAACACTACCCGGGCGAACCGTTGCCCCGTTGGACGCTGCTCATCCAGCAGCGCGCGGACGGCACCCCGCTCTGGCGCGATATCAAGCGCCTTCGCGCCAATTGCGAGACGGGCAAACACACGACCGCGACCGCCAAAAAATTCGTTTCCACGCTTGCCCGCAGCTTGACGCTCGAATCCGCCCCGCCACTGCCGTTCGCCGACGCATCCGCGCCCAAAAAAATCTGCGGCTTCGTCCTTCCGCTCGATCACACCGACGACGGATGGATCACCGATGATTGGTCCGCCTCATTTCCCACGCGCGCGCCGATCCCCCTTTTTTCCGGCGATGGTCCCGCCGGCCTCCGTCTCCCGCTCGGTCAACTCGGTAAAAAAAATCTCCGCCGCGCCCTCACCGCTGAAATCCGCGCCGGGACGCTCACCCTTTTCGTGCCGCCGCTGCTCCTCGCGCCTTACTGCGCCTTGCTGGAAAAAATTGAGGAGACCCTCGCCGCGCTCAAGCTCAGCGACATCGTGCTGGCCGGCTACGCGCCGCCCGCGGATCCGGCGCTACCCACCGTGGGCCTGGCCAGCGACCCCGGGGTGCTTGAAATCAACCTCACGCCCTGTGCCACGTGGGCCGACTACGACGCGCAGCTCGCCAATCTCTACGCCGCCGCCCGCGCCTGCGGCCTCTGTGCGCGCAAGCTCCAGTTTAGCGGTCGCGAGGTCGGCACCGGGGGTGGAGCGCACTTGGTGTTCGGCGGCCCGGTCGGGCTGCTTTCGCCGTTTTTCGTGTTTCCCCGTCTGCTCCCGTCGATCATCCGCTACTGGCAGCACCATCCGGCACTGAGCTACGCCTTCACCGGCGCCTACCTAGGGCCGAGTTCGCAGGCCCCGCGCATCGACGAGTCCACCTTCGAGGCCCTCTACGAACTCGAGATCGCCTGCGCCGGGGCGGAGACGCTCGGCTCGCCCCAAAACCTCGCGCTCTTCGATTTGCTCTTCCGCGACCTCCTGATGGATCGGTCGGGGAACACCCACCGCGCCGAGATTAGTGTCGACAAACTCTGGAATCCATACGCGCCAAACGGCCGGCTCGGCCTCGTCGAGTTTCGTGCCTTCGAGACTCATCCCGTCGCCGCTGTCCAATCCGCCACCGCGCTCTTCGTTCGCGCCATCCTCGCCCGCCTTGCCGCCGATCCGTTCGGCGCACCGTTCGTGCGTTGGGCCGGCGAGCTGCACGATCGCTTTTTTCTCCCTGCATTTGTCTGGGAGGATCTCGCCAACATTTGCGCCGATCTCGCGGACCACAAAATCCCGTTCCAACCGGAGTGGCTCCGCGCGCCGTGGGAGTTCCGGTTTCCGAAAATTGGGGAATTCAAAATCGCGGATACCCACACGATCGAATTCCGCCAAGCGCTTGAGGCGTGGCCTCTCCTCGGCGAAACGCCCAACGCCGGCACCGTCGCCCGCACCGTTGATTCCAGCCTTGATCGCCTCGAAGCCCGCGTCACCGATGCCCGTGCGCTCGAATCCGGCCTGCTGCTTGCCAACGGCCTGCCGTGTGAGTTTCGCGCCACCGCCGATGGCGGGGCCGCGTGCGGCATTCGCTATCGCGCGTTTTATCTCACGCCGTCGCTGCAACCGCACGTGCCCGTCCACGCGCCGCTTCTGCTGGAGTGGGTCGACCGCGAAACGTTCAGCGTCGTCGCCGCGGCGAAGTGGCACGTCTGGAATCCCACGAACGCGCAATACGCCGTGGACCCCGCCTCCGACGCCGCGGCCGCCGCGCGCCGCGCCGAACGCTGGCAACCGTGCCCCTCGACGATCGGCCAGCCGCGCTTTATCCCGAAGATTGATTTTCCCCCGGAGGGAAAACACACGCTCGATCTGCGACGCTACCCGGCCCAAGCACGCTGACTTCGCGGCTGGCGTTCCAACGCTAACGCACTTCGCGCTCGCCGACCGAATCCGTCGCGGCACGCTATGGCCATGAGTCATCCTACCCCGCTCAGCCGCCGCGATTTCCTCCAGCGCTCTTCGGCCATTGCCGCCACGTCGCTCCTCGTCTCGCGTCTCTCTCCTCTTCTCCACGCGGGCGTGCCCGCCGCCGCATTCCACAGCCGCTGGGATCAGACCCCGGACCGCATTTGGCTCGGGCAGGAATACTGGGCAAATCCCCTGCAAGACTGGCATGTCGCCGCCGGCCGCACCGAGTGCCGCAATGCCGCCGCGGATCGCAATGTCCATCTGCTCACGCGTCAACTCGCCCACCGCTCGGGCACGCTGGAGATGCAAGTGCGCATCGGCCGCGCCGGCGGCGGCTCGCTCGCCGGCAAGGGCTCGGCGGGCTTTCGCATCGGGATTCTTGGCACCCTGAAAGACTATCCCGATCTCCACGACTATCGGAATAATCTCTGGCCTGTGGCCGGCGCCGGTTTCAATGCCGGCTTCACCGCCGACGGCTCACTTTTCGTTGGCCGCACCGCTGGAGCCAACGCCGCCAAAATCGACCTCGCGCGCGAGTCGCTCGATCTCCGGCTCACGGTGACACCCCAAGGCGACTCTTACGAAGTCGGACTCATGGCCCTCGATCCCAACGGCGGCCGCACGCTTGCGGCAACCACCGCCACGGGTATCAGCGGCGACACGCTCGTGGGTAATGTGGCGCTCGTGAATAATTTTCCCGGCGGCGGCGATGCCGCAAATGCCAAGGGCAAGGCCAAGAAGAAAGCGGCCGAACCCGTCAACCCCAGCGGTCCGGGACTCGGCCGGTTTTGGTTTTCGGATTGGCACGTCAGCGGCACCAAACTGACCGGCGGCGACGCTCAAATCTTCGGCCCGATTCTCTGGTCGCAATACACCCTCAGCCAGCGGGTGCTCAAACTCTCCGCGCAGATGCCGCCACTCGGCGCGGCCGACTCCGACACGGTTCGCCTCCAGTTTCAAACCAGTCCCGGCGGAACTTGGAAAACCACGCGCGAGGAAAAAATCCACCCCGAGGCGCGCACCGCGACGTTTCGCGTCGAGGCCTGGGACGACACCAAAGAAGTTCCCTACCGCCTCGCCTACACCCTACGCGACGCAAAAGGCGCCGGCACAGAGCATTATTGGACCGGCACAGTCCGCCGCGATCCCGTCGATCAAAACGTGATCACGGTCGGCGACGTCTCGTGCAACATCCACACGATCTTCCCCAACGTTCCGCTCGTGAGGAACATGGCGAAACTCAACCCCGACCTCCTCGCGTTTGTCGGCGATCAGTTTTACGAGAGCACAGCGGGCTACGGCGTGCAGCGCGATCCGGTCGACCTGGCGATGCTCGACTACCTTCGCAAATGGTATTTCCACGGCTGGACGTGGCGGGAACTCACCCGCGATCGTCCCAGTATTTCGCTGCCCGACGATCACGATGTTTATCAGGGCAACCTCTGGGGCGAGGGCGGCGAAGGCCGCAAGA
>JBDSGI010000449.1:0-11065 GCA_039919035.1 Opitutaceae bacterium | reverse complement strand
ATGGCCGAGGATGTGATCGATCACGCGGAGAGGGTGGGGCAGCTCGTGCCTCGGCCGTCGCCGACGGCGGAGCTAGCCATTCACGGAGCCGGCGGCCCCAACGATGCCGCCGCCCATCTGAGCGTTTACGGCAGTGACGCGGCGGGCGTGTTGGCGCTCGGGAAGGCCCACGCACCGCTCGATCAGCCGCTTGTCCACGGGCTGCCGATTCGGCAATATGAAGTGCTGTGGCACGCCCGGCAGGAAATGGCGCGGACGGTGGAGGATGTGCTGGCGCGCCGCACTCGTGCGTTGTTGCTCGACGCCCGTGCGTCGATCGCGGCGGCGCCGACGGTCGCGCGGTTGCTGGCTCAGGAGCTGGGGCGTGATGCCACGTGGATCGAGGCGCAAGTCGCCGGCTACACGGCGCTGGCGCGCGGTTATCTGATCCGGGCTGGAGCGCGGCCGGAGCTTGTCGCCACGCCGAAAGTTTCCGCACACTCCACCACCCCGTGATTTCGTTTCTCAAACCCGCCCCGGCGGCGACGCCGCTGCCGACCGAACGAATCGATCCTGAATACCGGCGACTGCGCTGGCAGGTCTTCGTGGGAATCTTTGCGGGCTACGCGGGATTTTACCTCGTGCGGGGAAATTTTTCCCTGGCGTTGCCAGAGATTCTGAAGGCGCATCCCGAATATTCCAAAGCGCAACTGGGCGGCGCGATGACCGGCCTTGCGATGGCCTACGGGATTTCGAAGTTCGTGATGGGCTCTGTGTCGGACCGGAGTAATCCGCGTTGGTTCATGGCGACGGGGCTGCTGCTTTCGAGCGTCATCACGTTTGCCTTCGGGGTGGTGCCGGCGATCTACGGCTCGCTGTTCCTGATGATTGCGTTGCAGGCGCTCAATGGCTGGTGCAACGGCATGGGCTGGCCCCCGTCGGGCAAGACGATGGTGCATTGGTGGAGCACCAGGGAACGCGGTCGAATCGTGTCGGTGTGGAACTGCGCGCACAATGTCGGCGGCGCGCTCATCGCCGTCTTCGGCACGTGGGCGATGGCGCACTTTGGCGATTGGGGCGCCAAGTTCTGGTTCAACGCCGCGGTCGCCGCCGGGGTCGCCGGATTAATTGCCCTGCTCGTGCGCGACACGCCGCAGAGCTGCGGCTTGCCGCCCATCGAGCGATTCAAGCAGGACTTTCCTTCCGACTATTCCGCGAATCACGAGCGCACCCTCACGTTTCGCGAAATCTTCCTCGGTTATGTGCTCAACAACCGCTTCCTCTGGTTCATCGCGATTGCGAATGCGTTCGTGTATTTTGTGCGCTACGGCGTCGTGAACTGGATTCCCACCTATCTGCAGACGGCCAAGGGATTCAATTTCAAGGAATCCGGCCTGGCGTGGACGGCCTTCGAACTCGCGGGTATTCCCGGCACGATTTTGTGCGGCTGGCTTTCGGACAAGTTGTTCAAGGCGCGGCGCGCGCCGGCCACGATTCTCTTCATGGCGCTCACGCTCGTTGGCTTGATCGTCTACGGGCTCAACGGCCGCGGCCCGCTCTGGATCGACATCGCGTCCCTGATCGCGATCGGTTTTTTTATTTATGGTCCCATCATGATGATTGGGCTGCACGCGCTCGATCTGGTGCCGAAAAAAGCGGCGGGCACGGCGGCGGGCTTCACCGGATTGTTTGGCTACTTTCTCGGCTCCGCGCCGTCGGGCTGGGGCGTGGGCTGGATCGCGGACAAGTTCGGCTGGGGCGGCGTCTTCACGACCATGACGGTGTGCTGCGTGCTGACAATCGTCTTCAGTTCGCTCACGCTGGGGCACCGGACGCCGATGGGAAAAACTTCCGAATGAAAACCCTCGTCGCCGGACTCATGCTGACCGCCGCTTTTGCCGCGGAATCCAAACCCCTCGTCGTCGCCCACCGGGGCGCGAGCGGTTATCTGCCCGAGCATACCCTGGCGGCGAAAGCTTACGCGCACGCGCTGGGGGCCGACTATCTGGAGCAAGATGTCGTCCTTACGAAAGACGACGTGCCGGTCGTCCTGCACGACATCTACCTCGATACCGTTTCGGACGTGGCGAAAAGATTTCCGGATCGAAAGCGGGCCGACGGGCGCTACTACGCGCTGGATTTCACGCTCGCGGAGGTGAAGCAGCTGCGGTTGGCGGAGCGATTCCACGCCAAGACGGGCGCGCCGGTTTATCCGCTGCGTTATCCGTCGGCGACTGCGCCCTCGGATTTTCGCATTCCGACGCTGGAAGAGGAACTGCAACTCATCGCGGGATTGAATCGCAGCACGGGTCGCCGCGTCGGCATCTATCCCGAAATCAAGCAGCCGAAGTGGCATCGGGCGCAGGGCCACGACATCAGCCGAATCGTGGTGCCGATTCTGCTGCGCCACGGCTATGCCGCGAAAACCGACGCGTGCTTTCTCCAATGCTTCGAACTGGCCGAGGTGAAACGCCTTCGTCAGGAGATCGGCTGGCGCGGCCGGTTGATCATGCTGATCGAGGGGAAGGCCAAGGGCGAGGATGGGACCGATTTTGCTCAGCTCTGCACGGCGGCCGGCCTGCGGGAGCTTGCCCAGGTGGCCGATGGCATCGGTCCCGCAATCGGTCGCATCGTGTCGTGGCCGACCGCCGGAGCGGCGCCGAAATTCACCGACCTCGTGGCGCTGGCGCACGCCGAGAAACTCGCGGTGCATCCCTACACGATCCGCCGCGACGATCTGCCGAAAAACTGTCCGTCGGTCGACGCGCTGCACACGGCGCTCTTCCGCGACGCGCGCATCGACGGCGTGTTCACCGATTTCACCGACATTACGCTGGCGTGGCTGGGGGCGGAGAAATAGCACTGTCGGCCGGTTTCTTTTCCCGTCGGGATTAAGTTCACCCCAAATCTTCCACCATGGCCCTTCCTTTCTCCCCGCGATCCAAGTCGCGTATTATTTCTAGCGCGCTCGTGACCTTGCTCTGGCTCGCGGCGTTTCCGGCGTTCGCGCAGCCCGCGGCCACCGGCACGATCGCCGGTCGCGTCCAAAATCAGGCGGCTGGTTTTTCCCTCGAAAATGCCCGCATCACCCTCGGCGGAACAACGCGCGAGACGTTCACCGACGCCTTCGGCGAATATCGGCTCACCGGCGTCGCTCCCGGCCCCGTCACGGTGGGCGTCTTCTACACCGGCCTTGTCCCGCAGACCGCGAACGTCGCGGTCGCCGCCGGCGAAATCGCCCGGCGCGACTTCGCCCTCGTCCCTGTGGGCACGAGTTCAGCCCCAACCTCGGCTAACTCGACCATCAAGCTCGACCAGTTCGTCGTCGCCACCGCCCGCGACACCAACGCCTCCTCCATCGCGATCAACGAGCAGCGCTTCGCCGCCAACATCAAGACCGTCCTCGCCACCGACGCCCTGGGTGACGTGATCCAAAACAATCTGGGCGAGTTCGTGAAATTTCTCCCCGGCGTCGACATCGCCACCGACCAGATGAACACCGTCGGCATCGGCCTCCGCGGGCTCTCCTCCACCTACACCAACATCGCCTTGGACGGCGACGACGTGAACACCGCCAGCGGCGCCGGCCCCGCGCGCGCGACCTCGCTCCAAGCCTTCTCGCTGAGCAACGCCTCCCGGGTCGAAATCTACAAAGTCCCGACGCCCGACATGTCCGCCTCCAGCCTCGGCGGCTCCATCAACATGATTAGTCGCACGGCGTTTGAGGCGAGCCGACCGGAATTTCGCTACAAGGCCTACATCAATCAGAATTCCCACGAAGTCGGTCTCGCCCGCAAATCCGGCGGCGGAGATGGCGACGATCAGAAGCGGACGTTTCACTACCAGCCGGACTTCGATTTCTCCTACACCGTCCCCGTTTCCAAGACCTTCGGCTTCTCCGTCAACGCCGTGAAGAATGATCAGTTCGGCTCCGCCCGCCGCATCAACCGCACCTTCAATACCGCCACCACGCCGACCTCAGTTCCCGCGCCGAATCCCCTCCGCGCCACCGTCGATAATCCTTATTTGGCCACGCTCTCCTACAATGTCTTTCCCGTTTATGAGCACCGCTACGCGATTGGCACGCGCGTCGATTGGAAGTTCGCCCCCACCGACACGCTCTCGTTCTCCTACTCCGGCGGTTGGCTCGTGCAGGACTACGAGCAGCACAACTTCAGCCTCAGCGCGGGCACCAATCCGCTTTCGTGGGGCGAGGATTTCACCCACGGCCGCACCGGCGCCGGGTCCGCCACGGTCAACAATACCACCCGCTACGTCCGCGTCCGCAATCACGTCTTCCGGCTGAATTACCGCCACGTCGGCCAGCTTTGGGATTTCACCGGAGGCCTCGGCTACAACTTCGGCGACCAGACCTACCGCAATAATTCCCACCGCCAATTCGAGGGGGCCGGCGGCCGCATCCAAGCCGCCACCGTCGATCTCGACGGCTTCAGCCAGTTTCTCCCCGGCAAGATCACGATGCGCAACGCCGCGGGCCAGGTCATCGATCCCCTCGATCTCAATAACTACAATTTCTACCTCAACGGTGCCTCCACCACGCGTGACAACGACAGCACCGCGCGCAGCGCCCGCGTCGATGCCAAGCGGAAATTTTACACCGACCGGCTTAATTTCTCCGTCAAGGCCGGGCTCTCCACCTCCGAGCAATACCGCGCCCGCCGCAACAGCTCCTTCAATCCTGTTTTCGTGGGCGCCAACGGCACCACGGTGGCCAACGACCCCGACGAGTCATTCGCGAAGACCCCGTTCAGCCTGCTCAACGCGGCGATGCTCAATTATCCCGGCCCGCGCGGTTTCGGCCCGGCGGCCTTCCCGAGCAGCCGCCGCGCATGGCAGCTCTACGAGCAATACCCGCAATATTTCAACACGCAGACGAATCTTCGGACCGATACCCGCACCTACCTCACGTCGCCCGACCAGATCACCGAGCGCATCGACGCCGCGTTTCTCATGGGCGATGTCTCCCTCTTCAACAACCGGCTCCGCCTCCTCGCCGGGGTCCGCTTCGAGCGCACCACGGACGACGGGCGCGCCGTCCTGCAGGACAACAACGCGAAATATCGGCAGGACGCCGCCGGCAACCTCATCCTCGATGCCAGCAAGCGGCCCATCCTGATCTACCCCGCAAATACGATCAACACGACGACACCCGAGGGCGTCGCCAACGGCATCGCCGAGGACGCGCTCGTTTACCGGCGCCTCGGCGCCCGTTTCACGAAACAATATTCCGACTACTACCCGAGCCTCAACGCCAGCTACAATATCACCGAGAACCTGGTCGCCCGCCTCGGCGTGGCGCAGACGCTCGGCCGGCCTGACTTCGGCAACATCCTCGGCGCCACCAACGCGGTCCAAGTCGACTTCGATCCGGCGAGCAACGCGACCGGCAGCGCCCTCGGCACCATCACGACGAAGAATCCCGCCCTCAAGCCATGGAAGGGGAACAGCCTCGACGTGCGCCTCGAATACTACACGCCCGCCGGCGGGGTCCTCGGCACCGGTTTCTACCGGAAGCAGATCAAAAATTTCTTCGCCACCCGGAATTTCCTCGCGACGTCGGAGTTTCTCGCGGGCGTCGGCCTCGGCGAGGAATTTCTCGACTACCAAGTCAACGCCCCGGGCAACATCGACGGCATCGCGCACATCAATGGCTGGGAACTCGACATCAACACCCCGCTCTCCGCCTTCACCTCGCACCCCGTCGCGCGGGGCATCCGCGTCTTTGCCAACGCCACGCTCGTCACCAACCGCGGACCCGCCGAGGCCGACTTCCGCGGTTTCACCCCGAAGAACATCAACTGGGGCCTCAACTACTCGCGGCGGCCGCTCAACCTTTTTGCCAAGTGGACCCTGGTCGGAAAAAAACGGGTCGGCACCGTCGCGGCCGCGAACTTTGGCGCCGCCGGCTGGAACTACCAGGCCGAGCGCCTCCGCCTCGATCTCTCGGGCGACTACACGCTCACCCGCCGCCTCGGCCTCTACTTCACCGTGCGGAATATCTTCAACAACCGCGACCAAAACTACGCCTACGCCGCCGGTAGCCCGCGCTATGTGAAGTTTGCTGCCGAGGGTGAATACGGCGTGAACTTCCAAGTCGGCCTCAAGGGGAATTTCTAAGCGGACCGCGATTGGGTGCCAGGTCGGCGGGGTGCCCTCACTCCGCTCCTCAAGGCCCCGGGAGCGGGTGAGGGCGCATCGCCCGACCACTACCCGATCGGATGCACTTGAACCGGGCGCTGGGGCTGCGCCAGCCACGCCTGCGCGTGGGCGACATCCTGCGGTGTGAGGGCGTGGCTCGCGGGGATTGATTGCACCGTGGCAGCCGCGCCGCCCGCGCGGAGTAATTCCGCGAGCCGGACGGGATGATCCGGGGGCACGATCGGGTCGTGGGCTCCATGGCAGAGGAGCACGCGTTTGCCGTCGAGCGAGCCGGGCACGGCGGCTTGATTGAGGACGACCATTGCGCGGAGGAGCACCGCGCCGCCGAGTGTTTCCGGGCGAAGGATAAGCAAGGTGGCGGCGATGTTGGCGCCGTTGGAAAAGCCCACGGCGGTCAGTCGGCGCGCGTCGAGTTCGTAGTGGGCGGTCGCCGCCGCAATGAAATCCGCGAGCGCGTGCGTGCGGCGGATAACTTCCTGCGGATCGAATACCCCCTCGGCGAGTCGGGCGAAAAATCTTGGCGCGCCGCCTTCATTCACATCGCCACGTGGACTCAGCAAGGCTGAGCCGGGGGAGATCGCGCGGCCGAGCCGCAGCAAGTCGTGTTCACTGCCGCCGGTGCCGTGCAGCAGGAGGAGTGGCGGAGCTTCGGCGCTGGTGCCGGGCTCGAACGCGTGTTGGTAGGAAAATTTTGGCGAAGGTGGGCGTGGCATGGCCGATGAATGCAATGAATGCGCGAGCACCGGAAGTGCAAGAGGCTCCCGGACCCGCGGCCCGGGAGCGGCGCAGTTCACTTCCGTGGCGCCCGCCCTCGGTTCTCGGAGATCTTCGCGAAGCGGCTGCAGCGGCGCGGCCTCGCCGCGGCCCGGCCCGCGACGAGGGGATCGCGTCCCCATCGCTCGAAAAGTGAGCTGCGTCCCCCGGGTAGGGTAACATCCCATATCCCCGGCGGCGTCGGTGGCGTAGAATTGGAGCGCGCTATATCCCGCCTGGACGGGGTATCCGCACCGCCATCCCGCTCATGATTTTGCTCCTTCATTTCGCTTCCACTGCATTGGGCAAACGCGTCCGCCGTCGCCTGCTCGCCGCATGCGGCCTGGTGGTGGCTGCCTCCCCGGTTGTCACGCGGAGTGGCGCCGCCGCTGAGCCGGTTGCCCGGGAGATTTCCACCGTCCGCGCGCGGACGGCCCCCGTTGTTACCGTGTATGTGGAAAATGATTCATTCACCGGCACCGACCAACATTATACCAATGGTCTTAAGATTTCGTGGCTGTCGGCCGAGCTCACGGCTTGGGGCCACACCGGCTGGCGGCAATCCCTGCTCGACCATCTGCCATTCGTCCCCCGGCTCGAGGGTCAGAAGGACGTCGGCATGGCCTTTGGCCAAAACATCTACACGCCGCGCGATATCAAGGCCCGGAACCCTGATCGCGAGGACCGGCCCTACGCCGGATGGGCTTATTTTGAGTTCGATTTCATCACGAAGACTCCCGCGATCATGGATAACTTCGCGATTCAGATCGGGGTGGTTGGCCCGCATAGCTATGCCGAGGAAACCCAGACTCGTTTTCACCGGTTGATCGGCATCGGGGAGCCGCACGGTTGGGATTATCAACTGCGCGACGAGCTGGGCGTAAACGTGATCTACGAGCGCCGCTGGCGACTCTACGGCCGCGCCTTCGACGATTCTCTGGGACTGGACTTTGTGCCGCACGCCGGGGTGAGCGTGGGCAATGTCCAGACTTACGCCAACACCGGCGGCACGGTGCGGGTCGGCTATCAGTTGCCCAGCGATTTCGGCGTGCAGCTTTCGCGCGGTGGCAGCGTGGGCGGCAGCCCGGCCGACGATCGCGATCCGCGCGTCGCCCATGACCGCAACCTTAGCTTCTTTTTATTCGCGGCGGTCGATGGCCGCGCGGTCGCGCGCGATCTTTTTCTCGACGGGAACACGTTTCGCCACAGCCGCTCGGTCACCAAGGAGGACTTGGTCGCCGATCTCAGCGCGGGCGTCGGCCTGGTCGCCGGGCGGTGGCAGCTCACGTTCACGCATGTGCGGCGCACGCGCGAATTCGAGGCGCAGGCCGAGCCGTTCAACAACTTCGGGTCGTTCACGCTCTCCCGGGCGTTTTGAGCGCTCCAGTCCATTTTTATTTCCATGCAAACAACTACATCCAAGCCAAATTCAGACTCTGTTCCCGCGCGTCCGTCCCCGGACCGCAGCAACGCTATCGCGGAAGCTGCGCGTGACGTCATCTTGGTCCGGCGTTTCAACGGCGGCGATTCGTCCGCGTTTCTCGAAATCATGGAAAACTACCGGGAGAAAACCTATCGGATCGCCCGGTCCGTGGTGCGCAACCACCCTGATGCCGAGGAGATCACGCAGGACACATTTCTCCGGGCGCATCGGGCGCTCGCCCACTTTCGCGGCGAGTCGTCCCTCGCCACCTGGCTGCGCAGCGTCACCCTCAATCTCGCGCGCAACCGCTATTGGTTTAATTTCCGCCGTCGCCAGCACGCGATGGTCTCGCTCGACAGCCCGTTGCGCGCGGATGCGGCGTTAACCTTTTCGGATCTGTTGGCGGATGGGAGCGCCACGCCGGAGCGCGAAACCGTGAGCACGGAATTCACCGGCGTCATCGAAGCCTGCATGGCCAGGCTGGCCCCGTCCCATCGCGAAATTCTCACGCTGCGCAATGTCCTCCAAACGCCCTACGCGGCGATCGGGGTGCAGCTCGGCATCACCGTCGGCACGGTGAAGAGCCGGATCGCGCGCGCGCGGTGCAGTCTGCGCGCGCTGGTTTCGGAAATGTGCCCGGAGTTTGCCCCCGAGACCGAACTTGCGGAATGGTTCGAACCCACGCGAGCCAACGGCCTGTGCGCGGTGGCGTGACCTGCTCCCCGTTTCTTCCGTCGGATGCAACTTTCTCCGGCGTCTGTCGCCAGGATCTAGCGCGCAGGGTTGGCCCGCGGGGCGATTTTTCCTCGTAGTCGGCGGGGCGGGTGCGGGCAGCGGAGGCACCGCCGCCGGCGGCGCGTCCCGACCACGCCCCCGCGACGCTCCCGAGGGTCGACGGCAACTTCTTCGTCGCAACTGCCGGCGCCCCTGCGGCGGCTTGGGCCCGGACTAAACGGGTCCGGCTAGTATTAAGCATCCGCCGCTTGCCTCGGCACGTATCCCACGCTGGAGGAAAACCCATGCGTCTAATGAATCCCCTTTCGTCAGCTCTTCGTTCGGGTTGGTGCCTCGCAGCGATCTTTACCGGGGTGGGTGCCCTGCTGCCGGCCGCGAACGTCGTGCCGCCCCCGCCCACGAAGGCTGCGGAAAAAGCCGCGCGGGCACCCGCCCGCACCTCGCTGGCCTGGCAGATCGCGCTGGTGCCTCACGTGGGGCCCGGGAAGCTCGACGAGCAAATCGCGAAAACCCAACAGGCGGTGGCGGCCGCGGCCGATCCGGGGCCGCAGTTGGAACGGCTGGGCTGGCTTTTTGTGGATCAAGCCCGCGTCACGCACGATCCCGGATTCTACAAGCTCGCCGAGAACTGCGCCCTCGCGTTGCAGGAGTGGGACAAAAATAGTGCCGAGGCTCTGCTGCTCCGGGGCCATGTCGCGCAGTCCCTTCATCGTTTCAAGGAGGCGGAAGCGATCGCCCGCCAGCTGGTGGCGCGGCGCGAGTTCGCCTTGGACCACGGTCTCTTGGGCGATGCGCTCGCCGACCAGGGAAAACTTTCCGAAGCCATCGCGGCCTATCAGCGGATGGTCGATCTGCAGCCGAGCCTGCAATCCTACAGTCGGGTGGCCCACGGGCGGTGGCTCAAAGGCGACCTCGCGGGTGCCATCGAGGCGGCCGAACTTGCCGCCGGGGCCGGCCGACAGGGCAGTGCTGAATCGTCCGCGTGGATCTTCACCCGGCTGGCGACGCTCCAAGCGCAGGCGGGTGCCGGTCAGAAAGCGGAGGCGGCTTGGGCCGCCGCCCAGCGATTTGTCCCCGATTATGCGCCTGCTCTCTTGCTCCAGGGGCGAATCGCGCTGGGCGCGGGACGAGCGGAGGAAGCGGCCGCCCTTCTCCAACGGGCGGTCGCAAAAAATCCGCTGCCCGAGTATCAGTGGGCGCTCGCGGATGCGCTGCGGGCGGCCCATCGCAGCTCCGAAGCGGTCGCAGTCGAGACCGAGCTCGCACGCAGGGGGGCCGCGAATGACCCGCGCACGTTCTCATTGTATCTCGCCACGCGGGGCGAGCAGCCCGACCTGGCCCTGCGCCTTGCCACTCGGGAGTTGGGAGACCGGGCCGATGTTTTCTCCTACGACGCGCTGGCGTGGGCCCAGCTTGGCGCCGGTGGCTTCACCGAAGCCTGGCAGTCGATCGAGCATGCGCTCGCCGAAGGGACGAAGGACGCCCGCCTCTTCCTGCACGCTGCAGTCATCGCGGGGCGTCTCGACCGCGCCGACGCCGCCGAATGGCTCGGGCGCGCGCGTGCACTCGAAAATTTGCTGCTGCCCTCGGAACGCGAACACCTCGCCTCCGCCGGGAAAGTCCCCGCGGTCGCCACCGCCGCCCACCATTTCACTCCAACTGCACGATAAACTGTTTTCGCGAGCGTTTTCGCGGAAACCAACGACAAACCCCCGGCCGCAAAATGCCGGGACATCACACCGACCACATGAATAAAAGAAAACTTAGCCAACTCGCCGCGCTCATTACGATCGCAGCCACCTTCGCCACCCCATCGCGGGCCTCCAGTCACATGGATGCTCCGTTGATCACCCTCGATCCGGCGGCCAACACCACGGATGTGTATGCGTTCGTCGGCGGCGCGCTCGCTGGTCCCAAATACCTCAATGTCGCCTTGGCCGTCTATCCGCACGAGGAGCCGGGCGTCGGACCGAACAAGTATAATTTCGACGACAA
>JBDSGI010000448.1:0-4805 GCA_039919035.1 Opitutaceae bacterium | reverse complement strand
CGAGATCAGCAAGCTTGGTTCGATAGCAACCTCCCCAATCCGGCTCGGCACCTCGATCAAAAAAAACCTACCAAATCAGGGGGGGAGAGAAACGAGTAATTGGATAGCTAGGCACACAAACCGGTTCGCGAATCGAAGGTTTTATTGGCAGAACTCTATCTTCGAATTCCCCGAATCGTGAAGGAAACATAAGGCATAACTCAGCCTATGGCCTCGGTCATAGCCGCAATCTTGCCATTGTTACTTTGGCAACCCAATCCATTTGCGCGGACGGTGGCGACGGCAGCAGACACACGAGCGCCACATGATGTCGCGAAATCAGACCCGCTGCTACTACGCCCTGCTTAAACAATACGACTATTCCGCGACGCTTCGAGCGATGTCATGATAAAGTCATGTTATGCGGACCATGAAATATCGAGCGATTTGCGGGAAATTATAGAACTGGTGGGGACGCCGTTCACGCTCCTCTTCACGGGCCTCGCGCTGTATATCGACGCGCGCGTCCGCCGTGCGGAGCGCCGCGTCCCGCGCCCGCTACGGCACGCCACGCGCGGAGATTGATCGCGTGCTTGCGGAGTCTGCCCAAACGGAGCCCGCTCCGAACCCAGCGACGTCAGATACTAAACCGGCGGCAGTTGCACAGGTGGTTACCCAAACTGCACGGATAAAAACCAGCGAAGCGATTGCACTGCTCCGACGCATCTGTGTGCATCTGGGTTCACCTGTGGCTTCGTCTCCGTCAAATTATCTCGGCCGCCTCGCGCCCTCCCCCACGGGCTATCTGCACCTCGGCCACGCACGCACGTTTTGGATCGCGGCGGAACGGGCGCGGCTCGCCGGCGGCTCGCTACTGCTGCGCAATGACGACCTCGACGCGATTCGCTTCCGCCTGGATTTCGTGGACGCGATGCTGGAGGACCTGCGCTGGCTAGGCTTCGCGTGGCGCGAGCCGGTGATCACGCAGAGTTCGCGGCTCGCGTGCTATCGCGCGGCGCTGGAGCAACTACACGGGGCGCGGCTGATCTTTCCCTGCACGCGCACGCGGCGCGACGTGCTCGACGCCATCGGCGCGCCCCATGAGGGCGGCGCCGACGACGAGCCCGTTTACCCACCGCAGTTTCGCCCGCCGGCGGACGCGCCACTGCCGTCGCTCAGCGAAAAAATCTCCGTGAACTGGCGCTTCCGCGTGCCCGACGGCGAGGAGCTGGCGTTTCACGACGGCCGGTTCGGCCCACAGCGCGCGACCGCAGCGCGCGATTTCGGCGACTTCCTCGTCTGGCGTAAAGACGACGTGCCGAGCTACCAGCTCGCCTGCGCGGTGGACGACGCGGAGCTCGGCATCACCGAAGTCGTGCGCGGCGCTGATTTAATCAAGAGCACGTTGCGCCAGCTTCTGCTCATCCGCGCGCTGGGTCACGCCGCGCCGGCCTACTACCACGCGCCGCTGATGCTCGACGATTCCGGCGAACGGCTCGCGAAGCGCCACGACGCGCTGGCGCTGCGGACGCTGCGCGCGCAGGGCGTGACGGCGGAGTCGATCCTCCGGTCCTTTTCACAGGAGCAAACAGAGAGAACGGAGTAGAGTTTCCGCCCCATCTCTGTTTCTTCCGTTTTCTCCTATAAAACATGTCTCCCAAAATCGGCGTCCTCAACATTTCTGACCGGGCTGCGGCCGGCATCTACGCCGACGAGCCAGGGCAGGCCTGCCTCGCGCTCCTGCGCGAGTGGCTCGCGACGCCCTTCGAGGTGGACTACAAGATCGTCCCTGACAATCGCGACATCATCGCCGGCGAGCTGCGGCGGATGGCGGACGACGCGGGTTGCTGCCTGGTCGTTACCACCGGCGGCACGGGCCCCGCGCCGCGCGACGTGACGCCCGAGGCCACCCGCGATGTGATCAAAAAAGAGCTGCCTGGCTTCGGGGAACTCATGCGCTCGACCTCGCTGAAATATGTGCCCACGGCGATTCTGTCGCGCCAGACCGCCGGCGTGCGCGGCCGCACTTTGATCGTCAACCTGCCGGGCCGCCCCAAGGCCATTCGCGAGAATCTGGAGGCGGTGTTTCCCGCGATCCCCTATTGCATCGACCTCATCGGCGGGCCGCGGCTGGAGGCGAACGAGGCGGTGATGAAGGTGTTTCGGCCGAAGGCCTGAAAACTCCGCCCGGCACCGTCATCATTAGCGGGGCAAAATGCCGCGTCGCGTTTGCCGAATGCGGAATCGTGGGTCCGTTGCGCCCCTCACTCCGCCCGACGCGGCGTGGCGACCGACCCAACCAGCCAGAAAACATGATTAACTACTCCGCTCCCGACCTCACTCAGCATCCGCCGCGCAGCCTGCGCGTCCGCCTCGGCGGCTACGCCCATCTCTCGCGCCTGCTCGACAAGGCCCGCGCTGTGATTGCCGGGAAGGGCGCCAGCTATCACTACAACTGCCCGCTCGATGAACTCTTCTTTGAGTTTACCGGAATCGGCCACGAGACCATGCTCGCCGAGATCAAGACCGGCAAAACCGACACGCAGATCCTCGAATGGGTCAACGCAACCTCCAAGCGTCAGCGCCACGAGGTCGTCGCGTGGTCCGCTTGGGTCGAGCAGCACGGCCCAGGCGGCATCGAGGGTCACGAATGGGCCGCGAGCGTCATCCGCGACAACAAGTCCGAGCGCGACGACATCCGCTCCTTCGCCGACATCCTCGATTTCGACGATTACATCAGCTACGGCGGGAAAGCGTAAAATACGCTGCCTTGGAAACGGTGAGAGCGCGAAATCCGTAGAGAGAGATAGCTCTTCGAGTTCTTCGCGCCTCCGCGTATATTTTCCTTAGCTCACAGTTCAGTATACTTGTCGGACCTGCCCTTCGCTTTTTCGACCGGATATTTTTTTGCGTTGGACGCCATCTTCGCCTCAATGGCGGCGGCGAGGTCGAGGTCGGTAATGTTGGCAAATTCCAGCGCATAGATGACGACATCGGCAAGTTCGTCGGCGATCTTTGCGCGCTTGGCGGGGTCGTGCGCGATGGTCTGCGATTGCTCAGGCGTGGCCCACAAGAAGTGCTCCATCAACTCGCCCGTCTCGGCGGCGAGCGCCATGCTGAGATTTTTCGGCGAGTGAAATTGCTCCCAATCGCGCTCGCGGACGAAGGCGAGGACGCGCGTTTTTAGCTCGGCGACGGTGATGGTGGAGTCGGTCAGGGCGGCCATGGCGCAAGGGTTGGGACCGGTGCAGCGTCACGCAATCTTCACCGTCACAAAATAGTTGGCCCTTGGCACAAGGACTGCAATAGGCAGTCTGAACTCAGATACTTCGATGACCGCGTCCCACCAACCTCACTCCGCCACCGCCGGCACCTGCCTCATGCAGGGCCAGCAGCGTTGTGACGCGATGCGACGGGTCATTTTTTCCGTTTGGAATAAAAATACCGGCCCGGGCATCCAGAACTAAACCTCCGTTTTCCACGGAAACGTTTAGCCCTCTGAAAAGCCCGGCGGTCACCAGACCACCGAGGGAAACGTTTCGATTCCTTTTCCTCCCATGCACCCGATCATCAATGCCGTCCCGACCCTCAACCGGCGCACGAAGGCCGCCGCGCCCGCCTCCACCGATGCGAGCCGCGAGCCCGCCTACGAATGCCAGGATCACGGCGACGTCATGACGCTCGTCGTGTATGTGCCCGGGGTGTCCGCCGCCGGCGTGGAAATCGAGGGTCGCGGAGCCGATCTCACGGTGACCGCCCGGAAGGCCCACTTCGTCCGCGTAAACTTCGCGGCGCTCCACTTGGAGGGCGCGCAACGCGATTACCGCCTCCGGCTTCGGCTGGGCACCGGCCTCGACTACTCCGCGATGTCAGCCGAAATCGCCGGGGGCGTGCTCACCGTGACGTTGCCCAAGCTGAGCCGCGTCTTGGGCACCGCCTCGCTGGCTCACGCCGCGTAATCCCGGCGGCGAACCAACCGATTTTCCTCTTTCATCCCGGCGACCGCGAAACGCGTGCCCATTGTCCGCCCAAGCGGACGTTCGCATCGCCTCGCGGTCGCCGGGATATTTTTTGCCGGCACCAAAAAAAAGGCCGCACCCTGCGGTGCGGCCTTTGGGAAGGGTAAGTTTGCTACGCGATCATGCGCCCTGCTCTTCAATCTTCACGGCGCGGTAACCGCCGATGGTCTTAAAATAGAGGAGAATTAGCAGGTAAATCGCCGCCATTGCGGCCGGGATATATGCGTCGGCCTTGAGGGTCGCACGGTCACCGGCTTGGTCGGCCGCCACGATCACTTTTTGATCGGGCGTCTTTTCTTTGGCTTCTTTCGCTTCCGCCAATTTCTTACCGTCGATCGGGGTCGCTTCCCAGATACCGAGGAACTTGGACGGCGCCGCCGCCTTCACTTCGGCATAGACCGCAGGGCTTGAGGCTTGGAGCGCCTCGGACGCGAACTTGTCTTTGCCGAAGCCCAGACCGGGGCCGCCAATCAAGCCGGCGGACAGCATGCCGATACCGCCCATGATCGACATCGCGACCGCGCCGGAGCGCGGATAGCGGTCGCCAACGACCGCCAGCATCGTCGGCCAGAAGAAGGTTTTGCCGACCGCATAGATGCCCATCGCGACCAGCGCCATGGCGAAGGTCTGCATCCCGCTCGCGAGGCGCAGGCCCACGACGGCGAGAATCGAGCACACCAGCAGGAGACCGACGGGCGAGAGCTTAAGCGTCTTCTCAATCCAGTGGGCACAAAAGCGGAGACCAAACATGATGGCGGAGGTCCAAAGGAAGAGCGCCTTGCCTTCGCCGGAATTAAACAAGTTGCC
>JBDSGI010000447.1:0-5965 GCA_039919035.1 Opitutaceae bacterium | reverse complement strand
TGCTCGACGCTTGTCGGCCGCTTGCGCTTCACCCACGTTTCCTGCGCGTTTACCGATGCCCGACCCTACTCTCGATCTCGACGCCTACTTCGCGCGCATCGGCTATGCCGGGGCGCGGGAGGTTTCGTTCGCGACCCTCGACGGGATTCATCAACGGCATGCGCAGTCGATTCCGTTTGAGAATCTCGACATCCAGCTCGGCCGCCGCATCGCGATCGATCTGCCGGCGATTGAGCGGAAACTCGTCCATGATCGGCGGGGCGGCTACTGCTTCGAGCAAAACGCCCTGCTCGGCGCCGTGCTGCGCGCGCTCGGTTTCACGGTCACAGCCCTGATCGGGCGCGTGCGCTGGCAGATTCCGGCGGAGCTGGAGACGCCGCTCGTCCACCAACTTCTCCGCGTCGAGGTGCCCGACGCCGGACCGTGCCTCGCGGATGTGGGCTTCGGCAGCATGTCGCTCTTTCGGCCCCTGCGCTGGAAGTTCGACGTCGCCCAACCTGGCTGCCTTGAGCCGCGCCAGCTCGTGCGGCGCGACGATCTGATCGCGCATCAGGCCCGGATTGGCGAAACGTGGAGCGATGTCTACGTCTTCACCGAAAAACCCGTGCCGGTGATTGATTTCGAGGTGGCCAACTGGTTCACCTGCGCGAACCCCGACTCCGCCTTTCTGAAAAACCTGCGCGCCTCGCGCACGCTGGCCGACCGGCGCCACACGCTACTCAACGCGGAATTTGCCACCCGCCACGCCGACGGCCGGGTCGAACGGCGCACGATTGCGACGGCCGATGAACTCCTCGCGATCCTCGCCGAATATTTCGGCCTGCACTTTCCGCCCGGCACCCGCTTCGGCCAACCCGGCGCGTCGTGGCCGCAATAATCCGTTTCCACTCTTCCCGTCCCCCGCACCCTTCGTTCTTCCTACAGCCACCGCTCCGCGTCCGCCCCATGCGCCTCCTCACGTCCTCCCTCCGTCTCGCCTCGCTTCTTGTCCTCGTTCCGTCGCTTCACGCCGCCGACCCCGCCTTCGACACCTTCGCCCAAAAACTGGCCGACGCGTGGATGCGCGCCAACCCCGCCGCCGCCACCCAGCAGCAATATTTCTCCGGCGCGGAGCAGGATGCGCTCGACCGCCAGCTCACACCGATCACGCGCGAGGCCCGCGCGGCGCGCACCGCCCTCGCGGCGCGTGGTCTCGCCGAACTGGCAAAATTCGACCGGGCGCGTTTCGACGAGGCGCAGCGCAACTCCGCCGCCGTGCTCGCCTGGCAGCTCGACGACATCGTGCGCGCCGAGCCGTTCGAGGAGCACGCCTTCGTCTTCAACCAATTCCGCGGCCTCCAAGTCGGCCTCGTTAATTTCCTGAGCCAGACGCATCCCGTCCGCACCGCCCGCGACATCGAAAACTACCTCGCGCGCCTCACCCTCGTCGCAGGCCAACTCGACGAAGGCATCGTCCAGGCCCGCGACCGCGCCAACCGCGGCCTGCTGCCGCCAAAGTTCATCCTCACCGCCACCATCGATCAGATCGGGCGCTTAATCGGCGAGGGCGCGGCCCGCACCAACGTCTTCGTCGCCTCGCTCAATGAACGCGCGGCCAAGCTGAAAACATTCCCCGCCGCCGATCACGCCGCTGCGGTCGCTGCCGCTGAAAAAATCGTCTCCGATCAGATCATCCCGGCATTTCGCCGCGTGCAGGCGCTCCTCAAGGAACAGTTGCCGCGCAGCTCTGACGCCGCCGGTCTTTCCAGTCTGCCCGGCGGAGCCGCCGCCTACGCCAACGCCCTCCGGCGCAACACCACCACCGCGCTCTCTCCCGACGAGATTCACGCCCTCGGACTCCGCGAAGTCACGCGCATCGAGACGCAGATGGACAAACTCCTGCGCGAACTTGGCTACGCCGACGGAACGGTCAACGCCCGCTACGAAAAACTCGAATCCGACCTTCAACCCAAGGAATCCGATCCTCGTCCCGCGCTCCTCGCCCGCTACACCGAACTCGTGCGCGACGCCGAAAAGCGCGCCGCGCTCATTTTCGATCTGCGCCCTGTCGCGCCCTGCGAGGTCCGGCGCGAGCCGCCGTTCACCGAGAAAAACGCCGCCGCCCACTACACCGGCCCGGCCCGCGACGGCACCCGGCCCGGCGTCTTCTGGGTGCCCCTGCCCGGCCCGACGTTCCGCATCGTTTCGATGCGCTCGCTCGCCTATCACGAGGCGGTGCCGGGGCATCATTTCCAAATCGCCCTCCAAGCCGAGAGCAAGGAATTGCCCGCGTTCCGCCGCGACCGCGTGTTTGGCGGACTCTCCGCCCATTCCGAAGGCTGGGGACTCTACGCCGAACGCCTCGCCGCCGAAAGCGGCTGGTATGAGGGCGACAAGGTTGGTGCTCTCGGCCAGCTCAACAGCGAACTCTTCCGCGCGCGCCGTCTCGTCGTCGACACCGGCCTGCACGCCAAAAACTGGACCCGCCAACAAGCCATCGACTACGGCATCTCCGCGTCCGAAGTGGAGCGCTACGTCGTGTTGCCCGGGCAAGCCTGCTCCTATAAAATCGGCGAGCTGCGCATTCTCGCCATCCGCGACGCCGCCCGCCAAAAACTCGGCGCGAAATTTTCACTGAAGGATTTCCACAACGTGATCCTCCGCAACGGCAACGTGCCACTCGACGTGCTCGAGCAGATTGTGGACGGCTGGGTGCGAGCAAAGGAGTAACGGTTGGCGGTCACCCTTGGCCGGCGTAAACTCGAAGGGGGTAAACGCCACGTTCACGTGAGCCCCATGTGATGACATCTCCGGATGTCGCGCTGCATCCGGGTTATCTCCCGGCGTCTCCGAGCTGTATCCCTGACTTGCCGTGCCGCAGGTTTTGCCACACAACCCTTTACCCCAAAATCTCCTGCTTTGAGCCGCCCTTATTCCCAACTTCGCCATCTTCTCATTCGCACCACCCCCGTCCAGCTGGCCGGTGGAGTTAGAGCCTTGTCGTAGCCGGCAAATCGACTGCGCCACCCCATGAACCTCCTTCCCTGGCTCGTCGTCCCCGCCGCCTACCTCCTCGGCGGTGTGTCGCCCGGCTACTGGCTCGTGCGGCTGCGCACCGGGGAGGATGTGCGAACGCGGGGCAGCGGGACCACCGGCGCGACCAATGCCGCGCGCGTGCTCGGCGGCGGAGGGTTTGCCCTCGTGCTCGCCCTCGATGCCGCGAAGGGTGCGCTCGCCGCCATCGTCGCCCGCTGGGCCGGGCTAGAGGGCGGCTGGGAATTCGCTGCGGCGCTCGCCGTCGTTGTCGGCCACGTCTGGCCGGTGCTGCTGGGCTTTCGGGGGGGCAAGGGTCTCGGGCCCCTGCTCGGCGCCTGGCTCGTGCTCGCTCCACTGGCCATTGGCGCCTGCCTCCTGGTGGCCGGCGCTGCGTGGGGCCTCACTCGGCGCCGGGTGCCATCCGGGCTGTTCGGCGCGATGCTGTTGCCGGCGGCCACGTGGTTCGCCACCAAGTCGGCCCCCGCGGCCTGCTTCGCGTTCGTCACATTTGGCATTGTCGCCCTCGCCCATCGCTCCCATTTCATTGCCGCCCCAAGCCCCACCCCACCCACGCCGTCATGAAGCCCACCCCCACCGCGCTGAGGATCAAAGTCGCCACCGAAGAGTGGGAGTTCGAGCAGATCCACCGGCTGAACTACCGGACCTTCGTGGAGGAAATCCCCCAGCACGCGCCCAATCCCGATGGCCGGCTCGTTGATCGGTTTCACGCCGAGAACAAATACCTGATCGCGCTCAATGGCGACATGCTCGCCGGCATGGTGGCGCTGCGGGCCCAACGCCCCTTCTCCCTGGATAGCAAGGTGCCCAACCTCGACGCCCACTTGCCGGCCGGTCGCAAGCCGATCGAAGCCCGCCTCCTCGCCGTGGTGCCGGAATTCCGGAAAACGGCCGTCTTCGTCGAATTCTTCGATCAAGTCGTGCGGCAATGTCTCGAAGACGGTTATGACTTGGCCGTGCTTTCGGGCACGACACGGCAACTAAAGCTCTACCGGCACCTCGGGTGCGTGCCCTTCGGCCCGCTCGTGGGCAGCGTAGGCGCCCAATATCAGCCGATGTATCTCACCTTTGAGGCCTTCAACCAGACGGCGGAACGCAGCGCCGCGTTTCGCGAGGTCATGGTTGGCCAGCGCGGAACCCCGCCGCTTAATCTCCTGCCCGGCCCCGTGCTCACCTCGCCGGAGGTGGACGCCGCCTTCACCGCTCCCGCGATCTCGCATCGCTGCCCCGCCTTCCTCGATCTGCTCGCCGGGCTGCGCTCGGGACTCTGCCGGCTCACCGGTGCGCGCGACGTGCAGGTGCTCGCCGGCTCCGGCTCGCTGGGCACGGCGGTCGTCGCGGCCCAGCTCGCACTTCGCGACACCACCGGGCTCTTGCTCTCCAACGGCGAATTCGGCGAGCGTCTCGCCGGCGAAGCGAAACGCGGCGGACTGCGCTTCGACTGGATGCGACTCCCGTGGGGCGACACCTTCGACCTGGAGCAGGTGAAAGCGTTCGCCGCCCGCGTGCCTCGCGGCGGCTGGCTCTGGTTCGTTCATCACGAGACTTCGACCGGCATCCTCAATCCCCTCGATGAGCTGAAACAGCTCGCCGCCGACCACGGGCTCCATCTTTGCGTCGACTGCATCAGCTCGATCGGGGCGCTCCCCGTGGATTTGCGCGGCGTGCACCTCGCGACCGGCACCAGCGGCAAGGGCCTCGGCGCCTACCCGGGGCTTGCGCTGGTATTTCACGATTACAACCCGCGCCCGGAGCCCGACCGCCTGCCGGGTTACATCGACCTCGGCCACTGGGCGGCTCACGCCAGCGCGCCGCACACGCACTCCTCCAACCTCATGGCAGCACTGGCCACGGCCGTGACCCAGGCCACGCCCGAGCGGATGCAACGCATCGCGGCCAACTCCCGCTGGCTTCGCGAAGCGTTGCGGACGCGCGGCTTCACCTTGCTCGCCCCGGATCACGCCGCCTGTGCGGCGGGCATCACCTTTTCCGTCGAGGGACCAATGACCGCCGCCCAGTTGGGCGAGGAGCTGGAGCAGCGCGGTTTCGCCCTCAACTTCCGCAGCAGCCACATGCTCGCGCGCAATTGGATCCAGCTTTCCCTCCTCGGCGATCCGCCGCGGGCCGCGCTCGCCCGTTTGCTGCACACCCTCCGCATTATTTACGAGCCAGCGGCCTCGCGCCCAGGCGCCCGCGTGTCGCTCTAGCCCGCTGGCGCGCATTCTTTCGGTTTTCGACGCGTCTCGCGTTGCGCGGGGACATTGCTCCGCTTCACTTCCTCTTCCCATGCGCCACTCCCTCCGCACCTCCACGCTCAGCCTGCTCGCCGGATTTGCCCTGTGCAGCCCGGCCTCCGCCCAGACCATCCGCACCGGCACCGTCGCTCAGCGCTACACCGAACTCTGCGCCAACTGCCACGGCAAGAACCTGGAAGGCGGCTCGGCGCCCACGATGCTGAAGGACGAATGGCTGCACGGCGGCGACGACGACAGCATCGCCCAAAGCATCCGCAACGGTTTCCCCGAAAAAGGCATGCCGCCGTGGGGCGTCGCGATCCCAGAGAAGGAGATCCGCGCCATGGTCGTTTACATCCACGAGATGCGCGCGAAATATCTGCGCGAAAACACCACGTTCCCCAAGCCCGCCGAGTCGATCACCGTCAAGAGCCAGCTCCACGCCTACCAGCTCAACACCTGGGTCGCCGGCGTGAAGGAGCCCTGGTCGCTCGCGTTCCTTTCCGCCGATCGCGCCGTGATGACCGAGAAGCGCGGCTTCGTTTACCTGATCGAGAAGGGCAAGCTCGCGGAGCGCCCGCTCATCGGCGTGCCGCTCGTCGACACCGGCGGCCAGGCTGGCCTCTACGATGTCGTCCCCCATCCAGACTACGAAAAGAACGGCTGGGTCTATTTCTCCTACAGTGATCCGCAGACCT
>JBDSGI010000446.1:0-3647 GCA_039919035.1 Opitutaceae bacterium | reverse complement strand
CCCCCGTGCCTTCGCCGCCGCTGGTCTCCACGTTTTCGCGGGCAAAGCGGTTCCGGGCGGCGTTGACCGCAACAATGACGCCGGATTCGTCCAAAATCGCGATTTCGGCGGAGAGCGCGTCGATGGTGGATTGGAGAAACTGCTGCGATTCCGTGAGCGCCTCCTCGGAGCGGCGTCGTTCCGCGACCTCGTGCCCCAAATTCCGCGCCCTTCGCCGTAACTCAAGTTGTATCACCGTGTGTCGACTCAAGGCGCGCAGCGCCACCGTCTGCTCGGCCGTCAACTGGCGCGGCACCCGGTCGATCACGCACAGCGCACCGAGCACGTGCCCGTCGGGCGCGACGAGCGGCGCACCGGCATAGAAGCGAACATGCGGCCCCGACGTAACGAGCGGGCTGTCGGCAAATCGGGGGTCCGCCTGCGCGTCATTCACCTCCAGCACTTCATCCCTGTTCAGGATGGCGTGGGCGCAGAAGGCCACTCCGCGCGAGGTTTCGGTGAGCGCCAAGCCTATGCTGGATTTGAACCACAGCCGGTTCTCATCCACCAGCGCGACTATTGATATCGGCGTCTGACAGATCTGCGCGGCGAGCATGGTGAGATCGTCGAACGCGGCCTCGGGCCCGGTATCGAGGATGTGGTAGTCGCGCAGGGTGGCGAGCCGTTGCGATTCGTCGGGAGGGAGTGGTGCTTTCAAGAAAGGATCAGACTGCCATTGACCGAAGCGACGCGACTCGCAGTGAGCGTCGGTTGAGCCGGCATTTCCCGGCCGCGAACCAAATCATGCTCTCGCGCGGCTGATGCCGCGGGACAATTCTGGTTCGCGACCGGGAGACCATGGGCAGACAAAAGTTTTCCAGCGTCACTCGCACCACCCGCCGGCGACGTCGGCTCGATCCCGGACACGCCCGCCGCCCGTCCGATATTCCCACGCAGCGCCGTGCGCCAATACCAGCGAGCAACCGACTGCGGCACCGGAGCCGTTGCCAGAGGGACAGCCGCATCCGACTCCCCGGCCACGCCTATCTTTTTCGGCCAATTCTCAGCCGTGAAAGTTTGCATGCCACGACAATCGGGCGGTGAAGGCTGACCTAAAGGCCGGAAAACCCGCGAGAGTGTCAGGATAACCTTACAGGCAACCGACGCATCTCACGCTTCTGGCGCTCCCGACACTCGCGAATCCCTCGGAGATTCGAGGGCGGGCGTCGGAAAAAGTGGAATGCCTCCACCAGCAAAGCTCCGTCCCTTCGAATAGCCGGAACTTCCGCCTAATTTTGCCGGGGTCACCCATCCCGAACCGAGGTCAGCGACCCAGGCTACACCTGAACCAAAGGTCTAGAAATCATGGGCGATTGTTACGTTCAGGCCTCGACCACCGCGATGCGGATTGCGTTGGCCTCGCTCGACACCGAATGGAAACGCGTGAGTTCGGGGACGATCGGGGGCCGCAAGTGAGCTCTCGCCGCCAGTCCGCCAGTGCAAGGTCCCACTGCCGGGGCGGTCGTGACGAACGACGAGCGGTTCGCCGACGCAACACCGGATTACATGAAGACGCGCGGTGGAGGCCATGGCGGCCGGCGGGGAGGGCGACCAAAGTGCCCGCCACTCCGGCTACAAGGCTCGTGGGGCGAGGCCAGCCCGTGGCGGGAAGGGACGGGCGAACCCTTTTTTCCCCGTGGGTTTTGCCACTTGCTGACTTCGCTTGAGTGCGTGGAGGGCGGCGCCGCGGATTATGCCGCGCGGCAGGCCGGCTCGGTCGGACTGGGCAGCTCAAGGGTGAAGGTGGCGCCGCAGCCGGGGCCTGCGCTGGCCACCGTGAGCGCACCGCCCATTTCCTTCGCCGCGTTGGCGGCGCTGTGGAGGCCAAAGCCGTGGCCGTCCTTCTTCGTCGTGAAACCGTGGTTGAAGATGCGGGTGAGATTCTCCGCCGGGATTCCGACGCCCGTGTCCGCTACTTGCAGCCAGACGCGATCGCCGTGGCGTTTAGCCCGAATTATGATGCGCTTTTCCGGCCGGCCCGAATCCTCGCAGGCGTGCTTGGCGTTGCGGATGAGGTTGACGAGGATTTGCAGCGTTTTGTGTTTATCGACCCGCACGAACGGGAGATCGGCCGGAATCTGGCGCACCAGGTCGATCTGGTGCTGGGAGATCGAGCCGAGATTCATGTGCAGGGCGTCCTCCAGCAGTTCGGCGGGGGTCAGATCCTCGATCATCGTGGTCCCCTTGGCGTAGCTCTGCTGGGTCGCGACGATGTCCTTGATGTGCTCGATGTTCTTCGCCAGCGACCCGACTTCCTGCTGGATGGAGGCTTGTTCGGCGGCGAGGTGTTCGGCGAGCGATTCGAGGAACGACGGCACCTGCCGGCCCTTGGGGTCGACGGTGAGGTAGTTCCCGAGATCGCTGTTGTGCTCGCGCAGCAAACCGCAGACCCGGGCGAGGGTCGGGGTCTTGCTCTTGCGGACCTTGTCGGCGATGACGGTGGCCGAGACGTTGACGCTGTTCAGGACGTTGCCGACGTTGTGGAGCACGCTCGTCGCGACCTCCGCCATCCCGGCCATACGCGTGGAGGTGAGCAAGTTTTTCTGCGCCTTCTCCAGCTCGGCGGCGGCGCGCATGCGCTCGATGGCGATGCCCGCCTGGTTGGCCAAACGCTCAATCAGTTCCAGCTCGGCCGGCTGCGGCGCGCGCGGCTCACGGTAGTAGATGGCGAAGGTGCCGATCACGGCGCCGGCGCCAGAACGGATGGGTCGCGACCAACAGGCGCGCAACCCGTGCGCCAGGGCGAGCTCCTTGAAATTTTTCCAGAGTGGGTCGATCGAGATATCGGATACGATGACGGTCTCGTTGCGGTAAGCGGCGGTTCCACAGGAGCCGACCTCCGGTCCAATCACCACGCCCTCGATGGCGCGATTATAGGCCTCGGGGAGGCTCGGTGCGGCGCCGAGATGGAGCCGGGTGCCGTCCTCGTCCAGCAGCAGGATGGAGCAGAGCATTCCTTTCCCCAGCTCCTCGGTGCTGCGGGCCACCGCTTCCAAAATCACGCGGGTCGGCTGGCCGCTCGCAATCATCTCAAGGGTCAGCCGCTCGCCGGCCAGCATGGCCTCGACGTGCTGGCGCCGCGTGATGTCCTCGGAGATGCCAAGCAGATAGGCTGGCTTTCCGTCGGCCCCAAGAATCGGCAGTTTGCGCGTGTGCAGCACGAGCCGCCCCTGGGCCGGACTGTCGACCATCTCGGCCGGCACGTCGACCATCTCGCCGCGCTGCAGCACTTCCGTGTCTTTGGCGGCAAACCCATCCGCCTCCTTCTGGGAAAAGAAATCGTGGTCGCTTTTGCCGATCACGGCCTCGGCCTTCATGCCATGAATGCGTTCGTTATCCCGGTTCCAAAGCACGAATCGGCGATCGGTGGCGTCCTTGATGAAGACGCCGATGGGCAGGTTCTGCAGCACCGTATTCAAAAACGCCTCGCTGCGGATCATCTTATTCTCCGTCTGCTTTCGCTGCGTGATGTTGATGTGGGCGATGACGACCCGCCGCGCGTCGGGGGAGCCGAAGCTGGTGATGCGAGCAATAAACCAGCGTTGTTCGGTCGGACTGTGGCAGGGATACTCCTGGAGAAACTCCTGCTGCTCCCCGCTCACGGCGGC
>JBDSGI010000445.1:0-8342 GCA_039919035.1 Opitutaceae bacterium | reverse complement strand
TGCTCGTGCTGGTGCTGGCGAGCGTGTTGAAATCCTCGCTCAGAGTGACGTTGAACTGGCTAATCGTAACAGCCGCGACCGGAACGGCCACAGCGACAGATAACAGAACCAAGTAGGGAATGCGGATGGTGAACATAGCGGCGGAGGGAATTGCCGTGTAGCTCAAACCGGAGGGGTTCCGTTCGACAAATTTCGAATGCAACCTTTCTTGCCAGTCAAGGGCGTTTTGTCTGAGGTCGAAAAAAATTGCGCGGTGGGTTCAATAACAGACGAAGTAGCGAGCTGCCCCCGCGCTTGCCATCCTCACCGCGCCCGTTGACAGAGTTTGCGGGCGACCCGTAGCCTTTCCGCCTATGGAAGTCCCGGTCTACGTGTTGGAGTTTGAAAAACCACTGCGCGAGCTCAGCCGCCAGCTCGGCGAGCTGCGTCAGCGTTCGATCGAGACAAATGTCGATCTCGCCGGCGAGATTCAGGCCATCGAGCTTAAAATCGAGGCACTCCAGCGTGACATCTACTCCAATCTCACGCCTTGGCAAAAGGTGCAGATCGCCCGCCATCCGCGCCGCCCCTACGCGCTCGATTACATTCGCGCCATTTGCGACGACTTCCAAGAACTCCACGGTGATCGGCAGTTCAATGACGACCGCGCGATCATCGGCGGGACCGCATTTTTTAATGGCGATGCCGTGATGATCGTAGCCCAGCAGAAGGGTCGCGACCCGAAGGAGCGCATCGCCCGGAATTTCGGCATGCCCCAACCCGAGGGCTACCGCAAGGCCCTCCGGTTGTTCCGACTCGCCGAGAAGTTCAAGCTGCCTGTGCTCACGTTTATCGACACGCCCGGCGCCTTTCCCGGCATCGAGTCCGAGGCGCGCCACGTCTCAGAAGCCATCGCGGTCAACCTGCGCGAGATGGCGATGCTGCGGACGCCTTCCATTTCCATTGTCGTCGGCGAAGGCGGCTCCGGCGGTGCCCTGGGTATCGGGGTGACGGATCGGGTTCTGATTTTCGAAAACAGCTACTACTCCGTCATCTCTCCCGAGGGCTGCGCGGCTATTTTGTGGAAAGACAGTGCCGCGGCCCCGAAAGCCGCGGAAGCGCTAAAAGTCAGCGCCGATCACTTGGAGAAGCTTGGCGTCGTGGACGAAGTTATTCCCGAGCCGCTCGGCGGTGCGCACAATGACCCCGCGCAATCCGCCGCCGCGCTCAAATACGCCCTGCAGAAACACCTGAACGATCTTCGCGCCCTCGATATGGAAAAATTGCTAGACGCCCGCTATGAGCGTTTCCGCCATCTGGGCGTTTTCGAAGAAGCCGGCGCGACTAGATCGTGAAAATTTGCGCGGGTGCGCAGTCGAGAAATTGATCCGCAGTGTTTGGCGCACGCGGGCGGACGCATTACCCGGGCTTCTGCCATACGCGAATCGTCGCACAGGTTCTTATCACGATGACATTACCCCGCGGCCCGTTGACTCGGCTCGGCTCGTGAGACACGGTGACGTCCTCCCTCATGGTCAGCCCCAACACCCCCGAAACCCCGGGTGGCGCATCGAGTGTCTCTGGCGCGCCCCGGTCCATTCATGACGTAGTCATCCGGCTCGCCGGCAATTCGCAGGACGGCATCCAGTCCGTCGGCGGCTTCCTCGCCCGCCTCGCCGGCCGCAGCGATCAGGATATCATGACTTACATGACGATCCCGTCCACCATCTCGGGCGGGCCGTCGATCTTCCAGGTGCGCATGGGCACCGGCGACATCCTTTCCGCCGGCGACCGCGCGGACATGCTGGTGGCGTTTTACCAACACAGCTACGACGCCCACATCAGCTCGCTCCGCCCCGGCGGGGTGCTCGTCTACGACAGCGACCACGTGAAGCCGGCCGAGGGCGACAACCGCTTCACCCACGTCGCGATTCCGATCACCACCGGCACTGTCGAAGCCGTCGGCGGCACCTCGAAGGACAAGGGCAAAAACATCTACACCCTCGGCTTCATCGCCCGCATCTTCGATCTCGATGTGCAAAAGCTCGCCGCGCTCATCAAGGAACGCTTCGGCGGAAAAAATGAAGACATCGTCCGCAACGCCATGCTGGCCTTTGATGCCGGCTACGCGTGGCCCCAAAATAATCTCCGCGATCTGTTTTTCCGTTTCGAAGCCGTGGATCGCGCCGCCACGAGCGGCCGTCCGCAGGTCACGATGGACGGGAACACCGCGCTCGCCTTCGGCCTGCTCGCCGCCGGCCTGCGCCACGGCGCTGGTTATCCGATTACACCTTGGTCATCCATTATGGAGACGCTGCGCGCCGAGCTGCCGAAATACGGCGGGCTATTCGTGCAGTGCGAGGACGAGATTGCGGCCATCTCAACCGCGCTTGGCTTCTCCTACACCGGAAAACTCGCCGTCACCGGCAGCGCCGGTCCGGGGCTCTCTTTGAAAATGGAAGCGCTCGGCTGGGCCACGATGGCCGAGATGCCTCTGATCGTCGTCAACGTCCAGCGCGGCGGCCCATCCACCGGCATGCCGACCAACGTTGAGCAAAGCGATCTTATGCAGGCGATCTACGGTTCGCACGGCGACACGCCCCGCGTCGTGCTCGCCCCGAAGAACGTCGAAGATTGCTTCTACATCGCAATCGAGGCGTGCCGCATCGCCCGCGAATATTCCACGCCCGTCCTCATCCTCACCGACATGGCGCTCGCCAGTCGTATTGAAGCCTTCGACGAACCAGATTTTCCGAAACTGATGGTCGATCCCAAACCCGACCTCTCGCCGCGCGGCGCCGACTACAAACCCTATCCCCTCGACGCCATTACGCGCCACGCGCCGCCCGGCGCAAAAATCGGCTCCGGCAAATATCCCACCGTTACCGGCTTGGAGCACGACGAGCTGGGCCATCCGACCGGCAGCCCCAAGCTGCACATGCAGATGACGGCCAAACGCCGAGAGAAAATCAAAACGCTAGCCACGACTCTGCCCGCGCCCGAACTCAACGGCGACGACGCCGGCAACGTTCTCCTCGTCACTTGGGGCTCCACCTGGGGCCCCGGCCTTGAGGCGCTGAAACGCATCAACGGACTCGGCCTCAAAGCCGGCCATCTCCACCTCCGGCACTTGCATCCGTTTCCGGAAGGACTCGAAGCCATCTTCAAAAACTATCGCCGGATCATGGTCATCGAGATCAACGATGAGGGACTCTATGGCTACGGCCAGCTCGCGATGATGCTCCGCGCGCGCTACGCCAACCCAGCCATCGTGAGCATCACCAAGACCGACGGTCTGACATTCAAGGTAAGTGAAATCGTGGCCGGCATCGACCGCTACCTGGAGAAGGCCGACTTGTCTGCCGCTCTCGCCGCCACGGCTCAAAGTTCGCTCGCAAAATCCTGACCCGCCTTCGCGCAGGCAGCACCCTCCCATCTCGGTTACTTTTCCCCACATGTCTTCCGTCGCCACCCTCTCCGCTCCTGCTCCCGCCGGCACCCCGCTCACGAAGAAAATCCTCACCGCCGATCACCCGACGTGGTGCCCCGGCTGCGGGGATTTCGCGGTGCTCCACTCGTTTTATCGCGTGCTGGAAAAGCTCCAGTATCCCCACGAAAAAATCGTCACCTTCGCGGGCATCGGCTGCTCGTCGCGCTTCCCCTATTTCGTGAACACCCACGGCGGCCACTACATCCATGGTCGCGCGCTGCCGTTTGCCGCCGGCATCAGCCTCGGCAATGAGGACCTGCACGTCTTTGTCTTCGGTGGCGACGGCGACGGCTTTTCCATCGGGGGCAATCATCTCGTCCACACCGCCCGCAAGAACGTCCGCCTCACCTACGTGATCATGGACAATTCGGTTTATGGCCTGACGAAAAAGCAAACCTCGCCCACCTCGCCCATCGGTTTCAAAACCAAGACCGATCCCGCCGGCGCCATCGATCAACCGATTAATCCGATGCGCACGCTGCTGAACAGCGGCGCGACCTTTGTCGCGCGCAGCCACGCCACGCAGGTAAACCACATGATCGACGTGATGCTCCGCGCGGCGAAGCACGATGGCTTCTCCGTGGTCGAGATTCTCTCCGAGTGCGTCGAGTTCTACGAAGGCGCATTCGACGCTTCGATTCCGCGCAAAGGCGGCACGTGGACCCTCGTCGATGAAAAGAAACACGATGGCACGCCCGAGGACGCCAATCGCCACGACACTTCGGATGAAGTCGCCGCCTTCAAGCTCGCGCAGCAAGCCTGGCCGGGATCCTTCGGGGTTTTCTACGAAAACAAGGCGCGCAAGACGAAGAATGCACTGGAGGCTGAACTTGTCACAAAGGCGCGGGAAAAGACCAAGCAAGCCACCGATCTCGCGCTGCTGCAGGCGACCTTTGCGCGGATGCGTTGACAAACGTGACCGGCCCATGACCCACGGGGGTCACGAACCCGTCGTATCGACGCAAAAAACCCCGCTTTGAATTCAAAGCGGGGCAAGGGGCAGGATGCCATCATCCTGCGCAACCTCCAAGGCGCTGAATTACTTCTTGGCGCGCTTGGCGGCTTTCTTCTGCTTCGGCGTCTTGCTGGGCGCTTTCTTGGTCTGTTTCTTCGAGTTTTTGGTTTTAGCCATATGCGTATTGTTTGGGTTAGCTGATTGGTATTAGGGGAACGTGACTGAATGATGTGAGCCGCAAACCCGGTGTTAGTTTCGGCTCGCCGCGATCTCGGCGGGCGTGGCGAGTTCGAAACTAATCTTGCGTTCGATGATTTCGCGGAGCGCCGTGTCCTCCGCCGAGAGCTTTTCAAGCGACTCGACCAGCGCGCGATTTCCGCGTCTAAGCTGTTTCACCCGGCGCGAGACGACGTTGATCAAAACATTGGGGTCGTCCACAACTAGCAACGCCGCCCTGATGTATTCGTCTCGCATTGATGGTAATCAACCCCCCTTCGGTTAGGCGACGCCGGATGCGCGCCAATTCCATCGGACAAACGGGCTGAGGTTCAAACGGTAGAAAACGATTTCAGAAAACACGAAGCTTTTTTTTATTTTTGTTGCACATGAAGCGATCAACCCAAGCCCCACCCGCGTGAACAATAAATTCTTTTTCGCCTGCGCCGCAGTTCTCCGAACCGAAAAATCGCCATTGGCTTTCAGGCCGTGGTCATGTCGTCGGGCCGACTCCCCCGTAATCGTTCGGTCCATGAAGACCGGATTCGCCCTTATCGCAGTCAGAGTTTTCTCACATCGGTCACGCTGGGCAGAACTCGTCGCAGCAAATCCTGAATGAGCCTGATATTCTCCACGCCTCCTCGAAGCCGGAACGGAATCGTGCCGGCTTCCGACAGGTAGATGCAGTAGCGTCCGTGAAAGACAAAAACCACCGCCGCACTTTCCTTTTTCGCATCGGCGGGGCCGAAATAGAAGCGCACGACATTCACCGGACGCTTTAACGCCAGCCGCGCTCCCACGAGGCTGGCGTCGCGCACCGCGGTGTTCGCTTCCTCCAGTCGCGCGGTAGGCGGCGTCGCGGCGGGATTTTGCGCGAAGTCCACCCGGTAGAGCGGAAATCGCGCGCTCATGCGCGGATATTTTTTCACCACCACCGCCGCGACGACCTCGGCCGTTTCACGCTGATTGGGATCGAGGCCCATCCTGCTCCAACCAAAATTAATGTCCCAGCACCACAACTCGCCACCCGCCTCGACGATCGCGACCGCGTGCCCCGCCACGATTTCCTCGTCGTCTCGCGCACCCCACTGCAAAAGGCGCGACCACGCCTCGTCACCTTGTCGCTCTTTCCACTGGTCGAGAAACGCCACGGTCTCGACGAAGCAGCCATTGGCTACACCGAGCGGGGCATGCGCCATCGGCGGTCGTGGCAGCTGTGCTGCGCTTGCGGCCACCCCGCACACGCAGGTAAGAAGACTCATCAGCGTGCGGATCGGGATCGGTTTTATGGTCATCGGGCGGGAATTTCCCCGCCAAGCGTGAGCTCGGACCTGACGGCTGGGATGTGAAAGTGTCTCCCGCGCCAAACTTACAATTCTGTAATGCCCACGAAAGCTCCCCGATAACTTCGTGTGGCATCTTGGCGGCAGTTCCAAATCACTATAAATCACTATGAATCTATCCCACACTTCCCAATCCCGCTTCTTCAACCACCGTCCGGCCCTCTGGGCCTCGTGTGTGCTCGCCCTCGCGGGTGCGTTTGCCGTCGGCGCGCAATCGGCCTCCGCCACCAAACCCGCCGTGGCGGTGAAACGCGACTCCGAGCCCGTCAATCGCGGCCCTCTTGAGAACGCGAGTTTCTCTCACGTCGTGAAACACGTCGCCCCGAGCGTCGTGAAAATCACCACCTCCACCAAGGCGCGGAAAGTGGCGGCCAATGCGAATCAGTTTCCCGGCCTCGACAACCCGATGTTCCGCCAGTTTTTCGGGGGCCGCACGCCAGAGATGCAACAGCCGGCGCAAAGCGGCCTCGGCTCCGGCGTGATCATCAGCACCGATGGCTACATCGCCACCAACAACCACGTGGTGCAAGGTGCCGACGAAGTCATCGTCTCGCTCGATGACGGCCGCGAGCTCAAGGCCAAGGTCATCGGCCGCGATCCGCAGACCGACATCGCTGTCATCAAGGTTGCCGCCACGGATTTGCCCGCGATCACGTTTGCCGATTCCTCAAAGATTGAGGTCGGCGACCGGGTCCTCGCGATGGGCAATCCGTTCGGCATCGGCGAGACGGTCACCACGGGCATCGTCAGCGCCAAGGGGCGTCGCCCCGGACTCGGGCTCGACTATGAGGATTTCGTGCAGACCGACGCCGCGATCAACCCGGGCAACTCCGGCGGCGCACTCGTCGATGTCGAGGGCCGCCTCATCGGTATCAACACCGCGATTCTTAGTCGCACCGGTGGCTTCCAGGGCGTCGGCCTCGCCGTGCCCGCGAATCTCGTCAGCCAGGTCGTCGACGGTCTCGTGAAGAACGGCAAAGTCGTCCGCGGCTACCTCGGCGTCGGCGCGCAGGATCTCACGCCGATGCTCGCGGAGTCGCTGGGCCTTGATACCAAACGCGGCGCGCTCGTCTCCGATGTGCAACCCGACAGTCCCGCCGCTAAGGCCGGCGTAAAGAACGGCGATGTCATCACCTCGCTCAATGGTCAGAAAATTGACGACGCTAATCGCCTCACCTTCACCGTCGGCGCGATCTCGCCCGGCACCACACTCGCGTTGGACATCGTCCGCGACGGCAAGAAAGAGACGCTCAATCTCACTGCAGCTGAGCGGCCCGGCAACGCCAACCGCCGCAACCGTGAGTCCGCCGAGCCCGAAGAGCTGGCCCAAAACGACGAGGGTGTGCTTAACGGCGTCGCCGTCGACGACCTCGCGCCCCAGATGCGCAAACAGCTCAACCTCCCCGCCCGGCTCGAAGGCGCCGTCATCACCAACGTCGCCCCGGACTCCGCCGCCGCCAAGGCCGGTCTCCGCGCCGGTGACGTGATTCTCGAAATCAACAAGCAGCCCGTCGCCAACGCGCAGGATGCCGTGAAACTCAGCACGTCAGCCGAGAGCAAGAAGACACTCCTCCGCCTCTACTCTCGCGGCTCCACCATCTTCGTGGTCGTCGACGAGACCAACGCGAACAAAGGCGCGTCCGAATAATTTTGGAGGTCAGCAAGGTTTGTGATCACTGGTGCCGGCCCCGGTTGCGCAGCGCGATCGGGGCCGGTTTTTTTTCGCCGCCTTGCCGTCGCCTCCCTTCTCCTTTCTCCTGCCGCCTCCACATGCGTGTCCTCGTCGTCGAAGATGATGCCAAAATCGCCTCGTTCGTCGTGCGCGGCCTGAAGCAGGCCGGCTACGCCGTCGACCACGCGCCCGATGGTGAGACTGGCCTGGCCCTCGCCACATCGACCGACTACGACGCCGCCATCGTCGATGTCATGCTCCCGCAGCTCGACGGGATTAGTTTGGTGAAACGTCTCCGCGCCTCCCGCCGCCCGATTCCCGTTTTGTTTCTCAGCGCCAAAACCTCCGTCGATGATCGCGTGCGCGGACTTCAGGCCGGCGGCGACGACTACCTCACCAAGCCCTTCGCGTTTTCCGAACTCGTCGCGCGGGTGCAGGCGCTCATCCGCCGCGCCACGTCCTCACCCGAAACCACACGCCTGGTCGCGGGCGACGTAACCCTCGATCTCGTGACCCGCGAAATCACCTGCGCGGACCAGCCCGTGGAGTTGCAGCCGCGGGAATTTTCCCTCCTCGCCTTTCTTCTCCGCCACGTCGGCCGGCCGGTGAGCAAGACGATGATCCTCGAGCACGTGTGGGACTACAGCTTCGACCCGCAGACCAACGTCGTCGATGTCGTCATGTCCC
>JBDSGI010000444.1:0-2946 GCA_039919035.1 Opitutaceae bacterium | reverse complement strand
GTGTGCTCGCCGACGCGTGGCAGTATCATGACCGGAAAATATCCGCCGCGCTTCGGCATCACAAATTTCATCCCCGGCGGCCGGATGGGAAAACTCAGGCCCGCGCCCAACGCCGACCATCTGCCGCTGACCGAGGTCACCATCGCCGAGGCGCTGCGCGATAGCGGCTACGCGACGTTCTTCGCCGGCAAATGGCACCTGGGCGGCGGCGAGTATTCGCCCGGCGCACAAGGCTTCCCGACCAACCTCGAAAACACCCGGGGGCAATTTTACTACCCGAAATCTGCGCTGCCCGTGCCCGATCACACGGACGATCCCAAGACCACCGATCGCATCGTCAACGACGCCGTGACGTTCATCGGCGAGCACAAGGAGAAGCCGTTCTTCGCCTACCTGCCTTTCCTCGCCGTGCACGTCCCCATCGGCGCGCGCGAGGCACTGGTGGAGAAATACCGGAAGAAGGCGGCGGGCTGGCCAGCCGACGCCTGGGGTCAGGAGCGCGCCAACAAAGTCCGTCTCGTCCAAAACAATCCCGCCTACGCCGCCATGCTGGAGCAGCTCGACGCCGGCATCGGCCGCGTCATCGCCGCCCTGGAAGAAAACGGTCTCACGCAAAAAACCATCATTGTTTTCATGTCCGACAACGGCGGCCTCTCCACCGCCGAGGGCTGGCCCACCTCGAATCTTCCGCTTCGCGGCGGCAAGGGGTGGCCCTACGAGGGCGGCGTGCGCGAGCCACTAATCGTCTGCGCGCCCGGCGTCACCGCGCCCGGCAGCACCTGCGATGCGCCCGTCATCAGCACGGATTTTTATCCGACCCTGCTCCAACTCGCAGGCCTCGCCGAGCAACCGCAGCAACATCTCGACGGCGTCAGCTTCCTCCCTCTGCTCAAGGGCGAGAAAATGAGCCGCGGGCAACCGCTCTTCTGGCACTACCCGCATTACGCCAACCAAGGCGGCCCGCCGAACGGCGTGATCCGCGACGGCGACTGGAAACTCATCGAGTGGTATGAAGACGGCGCGCTCGAACTCTACAACGTCCCGGCAGACATCGGCGAAAAAACCAACTTGGCCGCCCGCGAGCCCGAGCGCACCAAGGCCCTGCACGCCAAGCTGGTCGCCTGGCGTCAATCCGTCGGTGCTCTGATGCCCACGCCGAATCCGGACTACGACCCGAACGCCCCGGCGGCAGCGCCTGCGAAGCAGAACAAGAAAAAGGCCCAGTGATGAAAGCCTCCGCGCTTCATTTCGCCCCCCTCTTAGTCGCGCTCGCAGCGGTTGCTCTCCCTGCCGCGGAAACCCGGCGCCACGGCGATCTCCGCATCCCTGATACGCTCAAGCCCGGCCAGACCGCCCCTGACTTCCGGCTCCGCACCGTTGACGGCGCCGCCGAGGTGCAGCTCTCCGACTACCGGGGCAAACAGCCGGTCATCCTCGTCTTCGGCAGCTACACTTGTCCGCCGTTTCGTGAACACGTCGGCACCCTCGAATCGCTCTTTGACCGCTACCGCGACCGCGTCGCCTTCCACATGGTTTACATCAAGGAAGCCCATCCCTCCGATGGGTGGGCGATGGCCAGGAACCAAAGGCAGGGCATCGCTCTCAAGGACGCCGCCACCCTCGCAGAACGCGCGGCCGCGGCCCAGACCGCCTGCACGACACTCAAGATCAAACTCCCGTGCCTCGTGGACGGCATGGACAACGCCACCAACCAAGCCTACGCCGCCTGGCCCGATCGCATCTACGTCATCGACGCCGCCGGCAAAGTAGCAGTCATGGGCGCCACCGGCCCGGCCGGATTCGCGCCGTCCGTCAAAGCCACCCGCGCATGGCTCGAACGCAGCTTCCCCCCGCCCGCCCGCTGACCAACCCGATTCACGCTCGACCGCTCTCCTCCGCCGTCAGCCCGAACCCGTCTCCCATGCGCTTCCTCCCCCGCTTCCCATTTTCCTACCTGGCCACGCTCTCCCTCCTCGCCGTGGCGTCCGCCTCGGCTGTCCTCCGCGCCGCTGACGCGCCCCGCCCCAACATCATCGTCCTCCTCTGCGACGACCTCGGCTACGGCGACCTGAGTTGTTTCGCGCATCCGACGATTCGCACGCCCCATCTCGACCAACTCGCGCGCGAGGGCACCAAGTTTACCCACGCCTACTCGGCCTCGCCCGTGTGCTCGCCCTCGCGCGCGGGGCTCATGACCGGCCGCACGCCGAATCGCCTCGGCATCCGCGATTGGATTCCGCCGCAGACCGGCATTTTTCTCCGCTCCGGCGAAATCACCGTTGCCTCACTCCTGAAAAAAGCCGGCTACCGCACGCTCCACGCCGGCAAGTGGCACCTCAATAGCCGCATCGACGGCAGCGAGCCCACCCCCGGCGACGCCGGCTTCGATCACTGGTTCTACACCCAGAACAACGCCGCCCCCAGCCACCTCAACCCCCGTAACTTCATCCGCAACGGCCAGCCCGTCGGCCCGCTCAGCGGACCCTCTTCCCACCTCGTTGTCGCCGAGGCCATGCGCTGGCTCGACGATGCCAAGGAGACGAAGGCCCAGCCGTTTTATCTCAACCTCTGCTTTCACGAAACGCATGAGCCCGTCGCCGCCGCCGAGGAGTTCCTCGCGCTCTATCCCGATGAATCCAACCTCGACCGCCGCCACTACTACGGTGCCGCTTCGCAAATGGACGCGGCCGTCGGCAAACTCCTCGCCTACCTCGACGCCCACGGCCTCCGTGAGAACACCTTCATTTACTTCACGAGCGACAACGGCCCCGAGACCCTCCTCCGTTATCCCGCCGGCAAACGCAGCTACGGTTCGCCCGGTCCGCTCCGCGGCATGAAGCTCCACATCACTGAAGCCGGCTATCGCGTGCCCGCGATCATGCGCTGGCCTGGCCACGTGCCGGCCGGCGTCATCAGCGCCGAGGCGATTTGCAGCGTCGATTTTCT
>JBDSGI010000443.1:0-7054 GCA_039919035.1 Opitutaceae bacterium | reverse complement strand
ATATCGAGAAATGAGAAAACGAGATCATGGCGCAAATCGCCGGCCGAAAAAGCCGCAATCGCCTTATTCCCCTGGTTATCGGTGAAACGGGCACGGCCGCTTCCCCAATGGCCGCTTCGATTCCCATCGTATGTAATCGCGCGATTCGGCCCGCCGCTCCACTTGAGTTCAATCCCGGAGTCACCCGTAAAAACGTAACTCACCCCGCCCTTGAAAAAAACCGTGTCGCCGGGCGCCAGCTCTGCTTGGGCCGCCTGGCCCGTGGCCGCCGGATCACCCGGGCAATGCTTCCACGCCTGCGTTTGACTCCTCCCGTCGTTCCCATCGCCTCCTTCCGTGTAATTGACAAAGTAACTCGCGGCATCGAGGTGCGCAGCATTTGCCAAAAGTATAGTGATGACGATGAGTCCGATCGGGTCGATTCGCATAAGTATGGAGCGATCATCGCCTCAAAAGGGCGACGATAAAAAATTTCATTGGAGTTGGAACATTAAGAAATGTTCCAAATTTAAAATCCCGCTCTGACGATGCGAGTGAAACTATGTGGCGACATGAAGACCTCGCCGAAAAAAGGGGACCAGCGCCACCTCAACTCCAAATCAAACGACCGAATGCAGCGCGGACGCCGCAATCCGGAGAATACCAGCGCGCCCATGACGGGGTGCTCAGGGTAACTCGCGAATCTCGATCAAAACAAAGCCACCGCCGGCATTTCCATCGGTCGTGACCACGCGGTAGTCGCCGCTTTCCAAAGTGACAAGCAGGGCGGCGTCTTTGCTGGCCGCGCTCTCGAATGGAAATGTTCCGAGGCGACTCGCCGCCGCTCTGATAACATCGCTGCCGCCCCAGTCGTCATTGCTCGCCAGTAGGCTGTCGCCGCCAAACAGCGCAATCTGCGGATCGCCGATCGCGCCGTTCAGGCCAAGGAGGGTCAATGTCGGACCGGCGGCGCGGATGAGAACTTGTCGCGGTGCGCCCCCCCCCACGGAAAACGTAACAGTCGCCGTCTCCGCATCCCCCGCGAGGGTCCGCAGGCCCAATTCGTTCAACGGCGCCCGCTTTCGATTCGCCGGTTCCGCATCCGGAGGGATCGAAGTGATGATAGCTGGAACCACCGGTGGGGGCGCCGTGGATGCCGGCGGGACCGGCGACGCTGGCACCGGACTGGGCCGCTCATCGGTCGAGGCCAGACGGGGTGTAACCACCAGCACCGCCGAGTTGCTGCTGGCCGACCCTTCCGAATTGGTCGCGACTACCGTAAATGTTCCGGCATCTTCGTCCGTGACCTTCGCCAAACGGAATTCGAATGCGGTGGCTCCCTCGATGATCACGCCTGCTTTTTTCCAAACGAACGTCGCCTCCGGCAAGGCCAGCGCTGAGGCAACCAAGGTAATCGACTCGCCTTCGCGCACCACAAACTGGTCCGTGCGCGGATCAAGGTCATAGCCCGACCACTTGTCGGCGGCAAAGAACGAACCCCAGGGCAGCTTCGTGTCGCGCATCGCCAGCGCCGTCGTCGTCGTCGTGCCGCCCATCGTCGGCAGAATCATCGGCCAGACCAAGGTCTCGGCGAATTCACTGTCCGCAATTTCCACGCCGGTAAGCACCGTCGCCCGCGCGAAATCGAGCGCCACGGCCATGCGGGAAAATTCGCAACGTGAAATCGTCACCTCGCGCACCGCATCGCCCACGGTTATTGCAGTGCCGGCGATTGCGGCGGCGTTCATCGGTTTCTGGTTAAAGGCATAGCCGAGATCATGCAATGCACAGTCGGCGATCAACACCCCCTGACAGCCAGCGGCGAAGGAGAAACCGCCGCCATAGCGCGCCAGAGCGGCCACGCCTGGGTCAGGGGGCAACTCCGCTGCACCACCCATGGGACCGATCTCGAGGGATTTGAACACGACATTTCGCACCAAGTCCGCAGCGGAAAACGCCGTAATCCGGCCCGACCCGCGATTGTCTGAGAACCGCGCGCGCCCCACGCCCCAATCGCCACCCGAATTACCATCATAGAAGATCGGACTGCGCGGTTCGCCGCTGGCTTTCAGCGCGATGCCGGCGGCCCCTTCAAAAACGTAGGTGACCCCGCCCTTGAAGATCACGACGTCTCCGGGCACGAGGAGGCATACGGCCGCGCGCCCGCTCGCCGCGGCATCCCCGGGACAATGTTTCCAAGGTGCGTCCACGCCGGTGCCATGGTTCTCGTCCGAACCACCGGCAAAATCGACGAAATAACTGATCGCAGTAAGACGTGTCGCGAAAGCGACGAAAAGCGGAAACAAGGCGAGAACGGATCGTTTCGACACGGCGACGGAAAATCGATTCCTTACGCAACTTCATACCACGGCAAGCCGAATCTAGGGACAACCACCTAGCGATGTTGACGGTGCCTTTTATACCCGAATGGATCTCGCCACGGCAGACCTTTCGGATTTCACGACTCGACGGCACCGACTGTGACGCCCACGGTCAATTCCTCTTATTATGCGGCGACCTCACCTGCCTCACCTGCGTTTCGTTTCATTCTGGTTGATTTTGACAGGGCTCCTGATCGGCGGCCCCGCCGCCGCCGTCGAAACCCTCAGCCCAAGCGAACAGGTGCGTGAGCGCATTCTGCGGATGACGGAATTTTTCGACACTATGCTTCCCGGCGTGCTCGGGCGAAATAATATTACCGTCCACGTGCAGCCCAAATTCAGCGACCTGCGCGACAGCGAATTCATCCGCGTCCCGTTCGAGCTGCGTTACGGCCTGACTGACGAGTGGGAACTCACCGGCGGCTTGGTGCCCTTTGTGCCGAATCCGCTCAACGGCGGCGTGGAGCATCGCTGGGGTCCAGGCGAGTTGAAATTCGGCTTTCGCCGCGACATCGGCCGCACTTTCGCCTTCTTCGACGAAACCACCGTGGGCCTCGAAATGCGCGTTCCCGTCGGCCGTCCGCCGTCCGACCTCAACGACCACTACACCCACGTGAAGCCCTTCGCCTCCGCCTCGCGAACGCTCCGCACTTGGCCGTCGACAAACATTTACGCAAATCTGGCCTACGACCGCAGCGTCGACCTTACGCATCGCGCTGCTCCGCCGGACGAGGTAGTCCGCCGCAACATCACGGAAATCACCCAGGGTCTCCTCTACAAGCCCGGTCAGTTTGGGTATTTCGCCGAATACCGTTTCTCCCATTTGCATGAAGATGACGGCGTGCGACTCGGACACCAAACTCGTGTCGGCTCAATTTGGGATGTGCCGCTGGCACGCACCGCCAAATGGGGCCTCCCCGGCAAATGGCAGCTCGATCTCGCGCTGCGCGCGGCCAAGGAGGAGGGCCGCGACCGCGATCTCGGGATCTCCGCGCGCGTGAAGTGGCGCACCACGCTCCGCGAAGTGCTCCAGCCGGCGAAGACATCGAAGGCGAAGTAGCGCCCTCCCGCCGGCCCGGAGCTTGCGCCTGATCGTCGCAGCCGGAATGGTGCGGACGTTGAAATTTTTTGCGCTCATCCTTCTCGCCGTCGTCGCTCAAGCCGCCAGCGGCTGCAGCTCCAGCAGCGCACGCAAAATCATTCCGCTGGATCGCTTCCAACGGATTTATGTCGAGCGCCGCCTGAACGAAAACAACCACCTCGACGAAATCATCGCCGCCGAGCTGCGGCGGCTCGGACGGACCGCGAGTTCCGGTCCGCTCACGATGATGCCGGAAAACACCGACGCTATCCTTACCTACGACGCACGCTGGGCCTGGGATTTCAAAACCTACCTGCTCGAACTTAACGTCCAGCTTCACGCCGCGCATCCCCACAAAAAACTCGCCGACGGCCGCTACTATCAGCCCTCGATCAAGACGAAGCCACCGGCCGAGGCGGTGCGCGCCATTCTCGAGCCATTGCTCGCGAAACCCTGAGGGCGGCCTCGAGGCCGCTCACGCTTTCGCCGCCCGTTGCAGGGTCGGACCTTCGGTCCATCGCGCGGTAATCGTGGTCGTCGTCGGCCACTCGGGCACACCGACCTCATTACGCTGCAATTGGGCGATTAGTAATTCGACCGCGCGCCCGCCGAGTTCGCGCGGCTGCTGATCGAGGCCCGCACAAGGCCGATTTGCGTAAAGCATATTGAGGCTCACGAAGCCGTGGGTCGCCGGCACGCGCGCGCCACACGCCTCCATCCAATCGATGGTCTCCGTGAAATATCCGATGACGACATCGGGCTTGTGCCGGCGAAACCAGCGCTGGAACTCATCCTTGCCCCGATCCTTGACGATCAAAGGCGGCACTGGCGCAAACTGGGGTTCGTTTTCCTGCGACGAACGAAACGCCGCGCTGAACCGCCGCTGCATCCGCTCGTCGCGCCCGCGTTCAAGATAAAGGCCCGGCCGCTCATAGCCACGCTCGGCGAGCCGCGTCATCAAAGCCGTCATCGAGCGGTAGTGGTTGCAGCACACGCAGTGCAAGGAGGGCCGCTCGATCACGTAGTCGGTGTAAACCGCCGCATAGCGAGTCCAGTTCAAGCCCGACCAATCCGGCGGATCCCACGAGGGCAGCAGCAACACGCCATGGATGCCCCGCGCGTGCAGAATTGTGTCCAGCCGTTGCACCGACATTCCGTCCGTGCCGACGACAAACTCCTCCAACTTAAAACCCAATTTCGCCGCCCGCTCCCGGCCGCCCTGGACCAACTCGGCATGAAAGGCCCCCCGCGGATCACGGCGCTGCGGCTCCAGCAAATCCACCGCCGCCAGCACCCCGCGAAACGTCCCGCCCCGCGAGCGGCGCAGCTCCGACATCACCGCCGCCGCCAGCGGATTCCGCCGGTAGCCGGCCTCGCGCGCGGCTTTTTCAACTTTGGCCACCGTCGCGGGATCGACGCGCCCCTTGCCACGCAACGCGTCGGAGACCGTCGTGTGCGAAAGACCAAGGGTGCGCGCCAGCGAGCGGACGGTGGGGGCCGGGGACTTCATGCCTGACCGTCAACCAGCGGCGATGGCCCACGACAGGCAAGTGTGGAATTAGCGTTCTATCGATCGGTCAGTCCGATTCGGTCTGGCCTCAGGGCCCGCGCCGCGCTTTCGGCGTTGCCCGAGTTGCACGTCGGAGCAAGCTCCGCGACTTATCCCATGTGTCCCACCCCATCGGCTGTTTCAACCCCCGACATCGCCCCCGACACCGGCGGCATCGGCGGTCACCCGCGCGGCCTCACCACGCTTTTCTTCACCGAGATGTGGGAGCGCTTCAGCTATTATGGCATGCGCGCGCTGCTGATACTGTTCATGGTGAAGACTGCCGCCGAGGGCGGGCTCGGCTTCGAGACGAAGAAAGCGGCCGCCATCTATGGCACCTATACGATGAGCGTATATCTGCTCTCAATCCTCGGCGGATATATCGCGGATAACTTCATCGGGGCGCGGCGCGCGGTGCTGGTCGGAGGCATCATCATCGCCTCCGGACACTTCACGATGGCCGTCGGTTCGATTGCGACATTCTACGCCGGGCTCGTCCTCATCGCGCTCGGCACCGGTTTGCTCAAGCCGAACATCTCGTCGATGGTCGGCAGTCTCTACAGCAAAACCGACGAACGGCGCGACGCGGGGTTTTCGATTTTCTACATGGGGATCAACATCGGGGCGTTTATTTCCCCGCTCATCACCGGCTACCTGGCACAGGGCGAGAGCTGGAAGGCCCAGCTCGCCGCGTGGGGTATCGATCCGGCGCACAGTTGGCATTGGGGATTCGGGGCCGCCGGGGTGGGCATGACCCTAGGACTGATCGTCTACGTCATTCAACGCGATCGGCTCGCCCATGTCGGCGCCGCCCCCGCGCCGGAAGCCGATGGCTCGCGGCCGTGGGGCAAGCTAGGATTCGTCGCGATTGGCTCGGCCGCGCTCATCACCGCGATGAAAGCGTCAGATACCTATCCCGTCCTCGTCTATCTGCTCTTCGCGATCCAGATCGCCGCGATCCTCTACTTCGCTTTCCGCCCCGACGAGGACAGCAAGCGCATGGCCGCCATCCTTATCTTCTTTTTCGCCGCCGAAATTTTCTGGGCAATCTTTGAGCAGACCGGCTCATCCATCTCACTGTTCGCGGACAAGCTCACGGATAATTCGGTTTTCGGAAGCCCGTTTCCCTCATCGTGGTGGCAGTCGGTGAACCCCATCTGGGTGATCCTGCTTGCACCGCTATTCGCGTGGCTCTGGACCTCGCTTGGACCGAAGCAGCCTTCCAGTCCGGTGAAATTCGCCCTAGGGTTGCTGTTCGTCAGCCTCTCTTTTGTTCTCATGGTGCCTGCGGCCAAACTGACGGAGTCCGGCAAAGTCGGTCCCCTTTGGCTCGTAGGCGTGTTCTTCCTCCAGACCGTGGGCGAGATGTTGCTCAGCCCCGTCGGGCTCTCGACCATGACCAAGCTGGCGCCGCAACGCCTCGTCGGCCTCGTCATGGGCATCTGGTTCCTTGCGGCAGCGCTCGGCAATAAACTCGCGGGCGTCCTTGCCGGCCATTTCGAATCAACGAACGCCGACGACCTCGCCAGCTTCTTTTTGAAACAAGCGCTCCTCGCGGGCGCCGCGACGGTCGCTCTCTTCGCCCTCGTGCCGTGGGTCAAACGCCTGATGGGCGGCGTGCGCTAGCGTGCGTTGACCCCGGCGCGCAGTGCGCCACCTTCGCGGGCTTATGCCTTGGACGCTGCTCCTCCTCGCCGCCGGGCTCGAAATTGTTTGGGCCTCGGGCCTCAAATCGGCCGCGGGTTTCACCCGGCTCTGGCCGAGCGTCGGGGTTATCTCGGCCATGGCGGTGAGCCTCTTCCTGCTCGCGCTCGCCGCGCGCGGTCTGCCCATCGGCACCGCTTACGCCGTGTGGACCGGTATAGGCGCGGCTGGCACCGCGCTAGTCGGCATCACCCTTTTCGGCGAATCCGCCGCGCCCGCGCGCCTCGCCTGCCTCGCGCTCATCGTCATCGGCGTTGCCGGCTTAAAGTTCCTCGGCGAATAATCCCGATCATGTCCACGCGCCTTTGGTTTCCCACCCACATTTATTGCGAACCGCTCCAGCCGCGAGGCCTCGCCCGC
>JBDSGI010000442.1:0-7686 GCA_039919035.1 Opitutaceae bacterium | reverse complement strand
TTTATCTGGCCGGCGCCGCCATGGGCGGCCTGATTATCAAGATCGCGCTGGCGGCGTTGATCGTGGTCGCGCTTTTCCAGTTTGTGACACTGCCGGTCGAGTTCGACGCGACTCGGCGGGCGAAGCTACAATTGGTAAACCTCGGGATCGTGGACCGCGATGAAATGCAGGGCGTCAACGAAACGCTCGATGCGGCGGCCCTGACCTACGTGGCGGCGTTTGTGGCTTCGCTCGCCCAGATTCTCCACCTGTTGCTCATTCTCGGCGGTGGCCGGCGGAGCGACTGAGGCGGGAGTCTCCAATCCTTGGGAAAAACACAGGCGGGCTTAGGTCCCCCTTCAGCCTTCATCTTCTTCGGCAATCAGCCGTTACTTCACGATCACGGGGCCGGTCCGGGCTGAACTTTTTTCGCGCTCGGCGAGCGCCTTGGGCATCGCGTCCATGAGCTGGATGATCCGCTCCGGGTGCGAAGGATGGGTGGAGAGAATGCCGGGCTGGATCGGGTCGTTGGCGGTCTCCAGTTCCAAGGCTTCCATCACGCTGATTGCGGCGTTGGGATCGTAGCCGGCACGAGCCATATACATCAGGCCGATGTAGTCGGCTTCCTTTTCCTTGGCCCGATCGAAGGCGAAACCGGAGATGCCGGTGGTGAGTCCATAGACCTGACTGAGCGCATCGACCGTGAGCAGCGGGGCACCGGCCGCCATCCCGCCGATCATGCCGACGGTGCCGACCGTCCCGACCGCGAGTTCACGCGAGAGCTTCTCGTGAACGTGCTTCGCGGTGACATGGGCGATCTCGTGGGCAATGACGGCGGCGATTTGGTCGTCGGTCTTGGCGACCTTGTAGAGTCCAGTAAACACGCCGACTTTTCCGCCCGCCATCGCGAAGGCGTTGATTTGGGGGACGTCGAACACGACGAATTCCCAGTCAGCGTCGGGCATGTCCCAGAAAACGACTTTGGCGATACGGTCGCCGATGCGGTTGAGTTGTTCGATCCGATCCTTGTCGCGGGAGATTTTGTAGCGACGCTTCATGTCGTCGAACATGCCGATGCTCATCTTGGTGACCTCCTTGTCGTCGACGAGGTTCATGGCGCTACGGCCGGTGACGGGGACTTGGTAACAGCCGGCGAGGAGCAGGAGCGCGAGGGCGAGGACGAGAGGGCGGGCGGGCGGGTGCATGGCGGGGAGCGAAACTCGGACTGCGGAGGAAAACGTGCGCGGCTTGCCCCGGTTGGCAAGTCGGCGGGCGCGAGTCCGACTGATTTGTTACACCAAAGGTCCCGCAATTTCGGAAAGCACTTTGCAATTTGGCACGAACCCAGCAGTCTGCGGCTCTGGCTACCAACCCCAAGTTCTGAACGTAGCCCAGCCCAGTTCGTCTAACCATATTCCGCCGCGCGCGTCTTTCTGTTCAACGATTTCAGTTCCTACAACCGTCGACCCTAATTCATCACCATGGCCGAGGACATCGACCCCAACTCCGCGAAAAAGCGGCGCATCATTCACTGGAATCCCGACGCTGGACGGGAACAAATCAGCAAGCGATGGACGTGGAAACGCATCGTCCTGTGGACGGTCGGGGGATTTTTTGGCCTGCTCATTTGCGCCGGCATCGTCATCCGGGTGATTAAGCGGGTGCGGCCCGAACTCTTTGAGTCGGGCACCCAAATCGTGGCTTCGGGGCAGACTGTGGGGAATGCGCAGTCGGCCTTTATCAGCCGGGCCAAGGCCGAGCAGTTGCATGAGCTAGTTTCGAAGTCGCTCAACGGACTGCGACGCATGCCCGTGGATCATCCGCGGCAGCGGGAACAGATGATTCTCATGGAGCGGTCGTTTGAAGAGGGGCACACCTTGCTCGGCGATCACGAGTTCGCGAAAGCGGGCGTCGTCTTTGAAAACCTCAACTCCGAGATCGAGGCGTTCGTGAAGAACGTGAAGCTCAAGGGGGAGGCCAAGCAGGCCTACGACGCGATTCTGCTTCGGATCAAGGATATGGAGGTGGCGCGGGCCCTTGCGCCGGGAACGCTCGACGCGGCGTTCGAGGCGGCGGGCGCCGGCCGCCAGTTGCTGGCCGACGGAAATTTCACCGGCGCGAAGAAGTTCTTCGACGAAGGCTTCGCCGAGCTGAAGAAGGCGGAGGAGAAGCTGGCGGAATTTGTGCACGACAATCTGCTGGCTGGGCAGCGGGCGTTGTCGAAAGGAGAGAAGGAGGAGGCGAAGAAGGCCTTCCAGGCCACGCTCGAGAAATCTCCCGGCAACGAAGTCGCCCTCGCTGGCCAGAAACGGGCCGAAAACATTGACCGCGTTTACGCGCTGCTGCAGCAAGGCGAGAAACTGGAAAAGGACGCGCAATACGGCGAGGCGGCCGAGGCCTACAAAAAAGCTTTCGCCCTCGATTCGTTCTCGGCGGCCGCGCAGGAAGGCCAGTCGCGTGCGAATCGCTTGGAAAAGGAGACGAAGTTTGCCGCTGCGACCAATGCGGCCACCGCCGCCGTGAAGGTCAGGGATTGGAGCAAGGCTATCGCGGAATTTCAGAGCGCACTCAAAGTCTATCCGCAGAAGGCCGACGTGCTGGCTCAACTCAAGTCCGCGAAAGAAAGCGCGCACAAGGAGGCGGTGCAGAAGGCGCTCGCGAAGGCCTTTGCCTATGAAAAAACCTATCAGTGGCGCGAGGCGCGTGAAGCCTATCACGAAACCCTGGAGCTTGAGCCCGACTTAGCCGACGCAAAGGAAGGCTACACTCGCACGGGCACCGTGATTCGCGCCCTGCTGAAATATGAGCAATACATCGAGGCCGCCGAGCAGTTTGCCAGCAAAGCCGACTTCGTGTCCGGCGTCCGACGCTTCAATGAAGCGATGGCCGTGAAGCCCTCCTACCTCGTGAATAGCGACCGGGTGCAGCAATTGCACGCGCTGCTGACGGCGCAGAGCAAGCCGGTCGAGGTGACGTTTAAGTCGGATGGCAACACCTGGGTTTCGATTCAAAATTCCCGGGCGCCGCGGAAGTTCGATTCCGAGGTGATTAAGATGATGCCTGGCGACTACCAGATCGTTGGCCGGCGGAAAGGCTATCGCGATATTGAGATGCTCCTGCAGGTGCGCAATGGCACGCCCCCGCCGGTCGTAACCGTGGAGTGCAACGTCTCTGCCACCCGCGGATGAAATTTCCCATGCGCACATTTAGTTTAATACGTAGGGTGGGCGCCGCCGCCATGGTGGCTGGTTGGGCAACCTTTGCCGTTGCAGCCGACGATAGCGCGTCGCGCTCCAGCCAAAGCAAGGCCGCGACGACGTCGGCCGCCAGTCGAGCCGGAGCGAATCGCAACGGTGCGGCGCGAGGGCCTTTGCCTGACCCGGCGCTGCTCGATGGTTCCAGCCAACCGGCGGAGAAGCGCCCGGAGTATGGCATGATTGGGGATTTCGAAATGCCCGGTGATGAAAATGCGAAGTCGGGCAAGGTTGGCGGCCAGCCGAATCCCAACCAGCAGGGGGCCGGTGGCCAGCAAAACAATTTGCCGATGGGCTTGCCCCAAATGGGCGGCGCGGGTGGCCAGCAACAGAGCGCGCAAGGCGAGGCACCGCAGGGCGCCGGCACCCCAGGCGGGCAGCAGACCCCGCAAGGCGCCGCGCCCCAAACTCAGAGTGGCGGAAATGCCGGCGCCGGCGATCCCGGTGGGCAGGCGCAGGGAATTCAGGTTTCAGAGATTGGGGGGCCACAGGGCAGTCCGGCGGCGGGTAGCGATGCGCAAGCCGGTGCGGGTGACAAGCCCCAGGCCGTGGCCATCGGGGATAAAGCCATGCGCATCGAAAACGGCGCTCCTCAAGCCGGGGTGGTCGGGGCCCAGCAAGTCGCCGGGAAGACCCAGCAACATGAGAAAGGCACGGGCACCGGCGGCAAAAATGCGGTCGGCACCGGCGGTCCCAACCGCGTGGAAAAGGGGCGGGCTATTCCCGCCGGGCTTTGAAGTTCCGTTTACTCTGCCCCAAACTCTTTTTCGCCGACGTGAAATCCTGCCGCCGCCTCCTCCTGCTCGTTTCTTTTTCTCTGCTCATCAGCGCCGTGCGCGCCGTCACGACGATCTATCCAGTGGGGGCCATCGAGGATTTGTGGAAGATGCCGGCGGACGAATTTCGCCAAAAATACGCCGGTATTAACGCCACCGGCCTGGGGCCGAGTGACGAAGGCTGGTATGTCCGCTACCGGCACGAAAACATGACGCTGCTTTTCGGCCCGCTCGCGCAGCGCGAGGACGCCCGCAAACAGAAATGGGATTTAGAAACCGTGCGGGACGCGGCGATTCGCAACCGCCCGACGTTGGCCTCAAGTCAGGTCGACTACGTGAAATTTTCCTTCTCGGGCGTGTATGGCAAAGGCGGTTCGGGCAGAGGCGGCAAGGCCGGCGCCGGCGAAGGAGCAGACGGCGACGGCACCGGCAAGGATGGGAAAGGTGGCGCCGACAAAGAGGGAGCCGGAGGCTCGGGCAAGGACGGCACAGGCCAGGGAGACAAGCTGGCCGGACTCGGCGAAGGTGATGGCGCCGGTTCGGGCGCCGGTAAGGGTGGGAAAAACGGAAAAGCCGGCAAGGGGGGCAAGAGCGGAACCGGCGACGGTTCCGGGGATGGCGAAGGAGACGATCCGAACGGCGTCGTCGGAGCGGGCAAAGGGGGCCCGCAAAAAGTGGCTTCACTCGGTGGCGGCAGCGGCGGCCAGCAAGGTGGCTCTTCCGGTGGCCAAGGGGGCCAGAGCGGCGCTCAGAGTGGACAACAAGGTGGCCAGCAAGGCGGCGGCCAGCAGGGAGGCGGCCAGCAAGGCGGAGGGCAACAAGGTGGCGCGGCCGGCGGGGGCGGATCGCCTGGTGGTCCCCCGAGCGGTGGCAGCGGTGGCGGTGGCAATCCCCTGCAACTCGTCTCGGCTCTGTTGCGTGCAATCCTCGGCCTTTGATTGGCGCGTGGGTGCAAACGCGCGATCCTGGCGGGTCCTGTTTGGTTTGGCCGCGGGTTGTTTCGGCTCAATAAACTTGGGGGCAAACTCGGCCGTGGAGGCGATGGATCTGGCGCGCGAAGGCGCCGCGGCGGCTGAGGCCAAGGACTACGAAACCTACCTCGCGAAGATGGAGGCGGCCGTCGCGCTGCGACCGGACTTTCCGCGTCTGCGGGTGAGTCTCGCCGCTGCCCAGCTGGCCGCCGAGCGACCGGATGACGCGGTCGCGACGTTGGAGCAGCTGGCGGCCATGGGCTTCAGCTCGCCGGTCGACAAATCGTCGGATTTCGCCGCGCTCCGGCCGCGCCAGGCTTTTCAGGCGGTCGTGAATAATTTGGCGGCCAATCTTCATCCGCGCGGTTCGGGCGAGATCGGATTCACCCTGCGCGATGTGACCGGGCTGATCGAGGGCATCGCGTGGCGGGAGAAGACCGGGCAGTTTTTTTTCGGCGACGTGAATGGCCGCGCCGTGTGGGTGCGCGAAGGCAAGGAAGGTGCGCTGCGTCGTTTCACGCCGGAGGGCGACGACCTCTTGGGCGTGTTCGGCCTCGCGGTCGATGAGGAGAGCGGCGCGCTCTGGGCCGCGACTTCGGCGGTGGCGGCCATGCGGGGCTTCACCCCCGATCAGGAGGGCATGGCGGCGCTGGCCGAAATCGATTTGGCGACGGGGGCGGTGCGGCGGACGATGCCGGTGGTGAGGACTGCGGACGACTGGCAAGCGCACGTTTTGGGCGATTTGGCGGTCGCGGCCGACGGCACCGTCTTCGTGACGGACAGCGGCGCGCCGACCCTGTGGCGACTGGCGTCGGGGGTTGCGGCCCTGGAGCGATTTGTGGAAAGCGATGAGTTCATGTCGTTGCAGGGCGTCGTGCTAGCACCCGGCGGGGTGGCCGTGCTCTCCGATCGCGTGAACGGACTGTTGCGGGTTGATTTGACCGCGCGGACGGTGCGGCGGCTCGAAGCTCCGGCGAATACCTCGCTGATTGGCATCGACGGGCTGGCGCTCGCGCCCGACGGAACTCTCCTCGCCGTGCAGCGGGATCTGCGGCCCAACCGCGTGCTGCGGGTTGAACTCGATGCCACCCTCGAATCCGTGGAGAGCGTCTCGGTGCTGGAATCCGCGCACCTCACGATGGCCGCGCCGTCACTCGGCTGCATCGCGACGGGCGGGGATTTTTTCTTTGTCGGCAACGCGGGCTGGTCGCGCTTCGATGACACCGAGGGGAAACCCACCCCGCCGCGCAGCGTGCCGATCTTTCGGACGAAGCTGCCGAGGGCAAAAAAGTAGCGCCAGGCCGCGCTACAGGTCCTGGAGGGCGATGAAGCAGCCGCCGTGCAGGTAGCACACGGTGCGCATGAGGTTCGCGAAGCGCAGCCCGGTGTTAAACATCGAAAACTGATAGCGAATCGTGGTGGGAAATCCGACCGCGTTGATGGTCACCGCGCGCATCCCGTTTTCGCCGGTGGGGTTGAGGCTTTCGAGGCGGTTGATCACTGCGTCGGCCGAGTCGCTGGAGTTGAACTCATCGCCGAACACAAAAATACCCATGTGCATCTTCGAGTTTTCACGGTCGTAGAGAAAGCGCATGGCGTTGTAGATGCCGGGGACGGGATTGGACACGGTGTCCTGATCGTAGCGGCGAAGCACACGCTTGATCTGGGCGCGCGTGTCGGGTGTGTCCGGCAACCAACCGGCGGTGCCGGTGCCCCGGCGGCCGAGGACGAAGCGGCCATCTCCGTCGAGCAGCTGGATGCCATCAATGTTGGGATAGGAATCGAGCACGGCCTCGATGGAGCGAATGGCGATGGGCCAGATGCCGTTGGTGTTCGGATCCCGCATCGACCCGGAGGTGTCGATGACGAAGGCGATGTAATTGCTGCCGACGGGCAGCCCCACCGGCGCAGGCGTCACATCCTTGAGGACGAGATCGTAGTCGGGCTTTTTCTGCCGCGCGGCGATCTCCTTTTTCAACTCATCGATGTCCACCAGCAGCGCCTCTTGGCCGCGCTTCTCGCGTTGGAGGCCTTTTTCCAAATCGTCGATGAGCGCCTGAATCGATTCATTGCGCAGGCGGGCGTCGGTCACGAGGGTGGCGACGCGGGCGTTGCTTTTTTCGACGTCTTCCTTGCTGGCGCGGAGCTTCAGCAGCTCCGCCGCCTGCTCGGCCAAGGCGCGGTTCACGTCGAGGAGGGCCTTGAGCTTTTCCTTTTCCCGCGAATCGACGGTGAGGACGAAGATAAGGATGACCGCGCCGAAACCGCAGCAGATGCAGTCGAGGAACGACAGGCTGAAGACTTGGGTTTGGCGGCGACGGATCATGTGTCGGGCCAGGATTTGGCGGGGCTGACGAGCGCGCCGCGGGTGGCGTTGGCGAGCTCCCAGAAGTCGCCGGCGGCGCCGGGATCGCCGCTCAACATGGGAAACAGGATTGTGCTGACCGGAATGCGCGGCGGGAGTTGTTTGACGGCAATCTCGAAGAAGCGTTGGCGATGGCCCTCCTCGACATCGCCCTCCATCGGAAGCGAGTCGCTCTTGGTGGGCAGGCCGTCGGTGAAGAGCACGATGCTGTCGGGGAGGCGCGGGAGGAAGCGGATGGCGGTGAAGGCGCGCTCCATATTAGCTCCGCCCTTCGGCACGAGGGCGTGAAGGCGGGTGATGACTTCCGACATCGTCTTTTTGTCCGTGGTGCTGAACCACTC
>JBDSGI010000441.1:0-3679 GCA_039919035.1 Opitutaceae bacterium | reverse complement strand
GTGCTCGCCAGTCTCGACTGATCCGCCGCGCACCATGACACCGAAAATCCTGATCAACGGCGGCAGGGGCCGCATGGGACTAGCCGTGGCGGAAGCCGCGAAAGGGCTGAAAATTCCCGTGGCTGGCTCGATCGATGTCGGAGATGATATCACGGCGGCGCTTGGGGGCTGCGATGTCGTGGTTGATTTCAGTTCTCATCTCGCGACGCGGTCGCTGATCGAAGCCGCGGTCGCCCAGCGCAAGCCACTTGTGCTCGGCACCACGGGACACAGTGCCAACGAGAAGAAGCAACTCCTCGCCCTCGCCGCCAAGATTCCTTGCGTGTGGGCCGGCAATTTTTCCGTGGGCGTAAACCTGCTCTTTGCGCTCACGCGCCGCGCCTCCGCTATCCTCGGTTCCGACTACGATGTCGAAGTGATCGAGATGCACCACCGCTTCAAGAAGGACGCCCCGAGTGGCACCGCCGCGCGATTGCTGGAAATCATTTTGGAAGAGCGAAAGCTCAACGCTCAGGCGCTGCGCCATGGACGCGAAGGCATCACCGGCGAGCGCACAGCGACCGAGGTCGGCATTCATTCCATGCGTGGCGGCGATGTGGTCGGCGACCACACCGCGATCTTCGCCGCGCTGGGCGAACGCCTGGAACTCACGCACAAGGCCAGCGACCGGGGGATCTTTGCGCGCGGGGCGTTGCGCGCAGCGCAGTGGGTCGTTTCACAGCCGCGGGGGGTATACGACATGCAGCACGTGCTCGGCCTGCAGTAGCGCCGACCCGTTCTTGCCGCCGCGATGATCACGTCGATACAGGGCACGCTCGCGGCGTCCACGCCGCTCCACGCCATTGTTGAACTCAATGGCTTCGGTTACGAAGTGAACGTGCCCGTCACAACCGCCGAGCGTTTGCCCCCGGTCGGTGCCAACGTGAAGCTCCACACTCTCGTGATCTACCGCGAGGATGCGCAGACGCTCTACGGTTTCGCCACGGCGGCGGAGCGTGATTTTTTCCGCCTGATGATCGAAAATGTCTCGGGGGTTGGCCCGAAGTCGGCCCTCACCATCATGAGCAAGCTCTCACTCGCTTCGCTCGAAGGCGCGATCCGTTTGGGCGATGTCGCCTCGCTCGCGAAATGTCCGGGCATTGGTAAAAAGACGGCCGAACGACTCGTCGTTGAACTCAAGGCGAAGGTTGGCGGCACTGGTCTAAACGCTACCGGTTCTTCGCAGTCGAACGGGGCTGCCGACGCCGCGCCAGCCCATCCCCACCGTGACGCCGTCTCCGCCCTCGTGGCACTTGGCTACAAGGCGTCGGATGCGGACCAAGCCGTGCGGCGTGCCGCCCTCACCCTCGGGGCCGCCGCCACGACCGAGACTCTGATCAAGAGCGCGCTCAGCGGCTGACCAGGCACAAAAAAGGCGGCTCGAAAAGCGGCCGCCTTGAGCGAGGACCGACTGGCTTCTGCTTTATTTTTGGAAGCGAAACGCCGCCATCTCCACCGCCGCGTCAGCGGACGCCGGTTGAGTCATGAGCGTCCTAGCGTCAGGCCGGAGCGTGGCCGGTGCGGCGTCGAAGCGCAAATTGGCAGCGGCTACGCCCAGCTGAAGCGGCGCGAGCCGCACCCCTTGAATCCAGGCCAGCTGATCGGGCGTTTGGGCTGTAAGGGCGGCGAGTTCGATGTCTGACCGGGTTGGAGCGGAGAGGAGCAGTGGATCGGAAACCAGCCTTGAGCGTTGCACAATGCCGCCAGCGTGCGTCGTCGCGACGGACGCGGCCGGGGCTGCCACCGCCGCGATTGCCGGCGGGAAATCTCCCACATTCACGTTCTCTACGGGACCGCCGCGACCCACGAAGACAAACGCCACACAGGCCGCCGCCGCCGTGAGAGTCGCGAAGCCGTAGTAGGCCACATGTCTGCGGCGACGGGTGTCCTCTAGAGCCGTTGCAGTCGGATCGAAAGCGGCCACTTCAGAAGTGACAAAGTCGGCCCCGAGCGCGGTGCAGGCCTTGTGCATGCGGCAGTATTGGTTGTAGAGGGCGCGCCGCTGCACGTCGCCCCGGACTTCGGTCTCAAGGCGCACGGCATCTGTGGCCGATATTTCGTGATCGAGGTAGAGGTTCAGCAGTTCGATGAATTCTTGTTCGTTCATTTGAAGTCTTCGCCGAGTTTGCTGCGCAGGCTTTCGCGGGCGCGGGCAATACGGCTTTTTACGGTCCCGACGGAGATGGCCAAAATGGCCGCAATTTCTTCGTAGGACATGTTTTTGATGTTCCGCAAGACGAGGATCTCGCGGTGTTTGGCTGAAAGGCGGTCCATTCCCTTGCCGATCCGGGCCACGAATTCCTGCGTGACCGTGATATCGTCGGGGGATTGGACTTCGGCGGGGATGACATCGGCGAGGGTCATGTCGTTTTCCGCGCTAAGGGGGGCATCGAACGAGACGGACTTGTCGCGCTTGCGCCGCCACCAATACCAATAGCGATTACGCGCGAGATTGGTTGCGATTTGGTAGAGCCACGTCGAGAAGGCCGAATCGCCGCGAAAATTCACCAAGCCGCGGTGGGCGCGGATGAACGCGTCCTGCGTGACTTCCTCGGCATCCTGCTGGTTGCGTAGGAGCTGATGCACCATTGCGTAGATGCGGTCCCAGTATCGGGACACCATTTCATCGAACGCCGACTGGTCACCGCTTTTAAAGCGATCAACCAGCAGGCGATCCAGGGCGACTTCTTGGGCTTTGGCGGACATGCGTTCCGCCTCGCTCTGATTGGTATATGTATGAAATGTTCCCACGTTCTTGGGGGCAAAGTCGCGTGGATAGGCGCGCAACGCGCGTCGGTCAATCGCCACAAACCATCCCCGGGGAGAAATTTCTTGCAAACCCAAGGCGCGAAAACCCATTTTCACCGTTCGCTTGGCTCGGGGGTCGATAGCTCAATGGTAGAGCAGCATCCTTTTAAGTTGTTGGTTCCGGGTTCGAATCCCGGTCGACCCACCAGGCTCATATCTTCCAAAACCATGAAACGCCTCGTTATCATCGAAGACCAGACCGCCATCCGCGAAATGCTGGCCGATATCCTGAGGCTCGACGCCAGCTTTCAAATCGTCGGTGAGGCCGGCGATGGGCAGGCGGCCGTCCAACTCTGCCTCGAGACAAATCCCGACATTTGCGTGCTCGACGCCAAGCTCCCGGGCCTGAACGGCGTGGATATTCTGCGCCGCGTTGGGAAAAAACTCCCCCAGATGCGCGTGTTAGTCTTCTCCGGACACGAAAATCCGGTGCTTATTCGCGAAATGCTCGAGGCCGGCGCCCACGGTTTCGTCGAAAAGACCGCGGGGCTTTTCGAACTCAAGAAGGGTCTCGAAACCGTCGCCAACGGCGGCACCTACTTCGGCCCGGCCGTCGCCGCTTTGCTCCGCAACGTCGTCGCAAATCCAGCCAGCAGCAGCACGCACGACTTCCTCACCGCCCGCGAGCGGGAGATTCTCCAGCTTGTGGCCGAGAGCCACAGCACGCGCGAAATCGCCGCCAAGCTCGGCATCAGCGTGAAGACGGTGGACAACCATCGCACCAATCTCATGGGCAAGCTCAACCTCCACGACGTCGCCAGCCTCACCCGTTATGCGCTGGAGATCGGGCTCATCGAGCCGAAGAAAACGACCTGAACGGCGGCTCCTTTCT
>JBDSGI010000440.1:0-4539 GCA_039919035.1 Opitutaceae bacterium | reverse complement strand
TCACCGGTGTGCTTGCCGCCCGACCCGGCGGCATCGGGCTGGTTGATCGCGGAAAAGGCGCCGCCGCCCAGATCGTCGTAGGGCTCCGCACATCCGCCGTTGTCAGTCAGGAAAAAGATCAGGGTGTTTTCGAGCTGCCCGCGCCGCCGGAGATCGGCGACCAGGCGGCCGACATTAAAATCCAACCGGTGAACCTGCGCCGCATACACGGCCATGCGATAGTCGAGTTCTGTCTTTTGCGGGTCGGTCAGAGTCTCCCACGCGCGCGCGCCGTCATCGCGCGGCGAAAGCACCGCGGCGGCGGGCACGATCCCAACCTTCTTCTGGCGCGCGAAACGTTCCTCCCGCACCCGGTCCCAGCCGGCGCGATAGCGGCCCACGAATTTTTTCACATCCTCCTCGCGGGCGTGGAGCGGCCAATGCGGGGCATTGAAGGCGAGATAGAGAAAAAACGGATTCCGGTCCTTTTGTTCGCCGATAAACTTGAGCGCATGATCGGTGAACGCGTCCGTCGTGTAGTAGTCCTTGTTTTCGGGCGACGGGAGCGGGGTGTTGTCGAGCGTCAGGCCGCGACCGCCGGAGGGCCGAAAGTAACTGGCGGCCCCGGAAATGATGCCGTAGTAGCGCTCGAAGCCGCGCGCGAGCGGCCACTTCTCCTCGCCGTGATACCCGAGATGCCACTTGCCCGCCATGTAGGTGTGATAGCCCGACGGACGCAGCACCTCGGCGATCGTCACGCTGTCGTGGCTCAGGACCTGGCGGTAGCCTTCGGCGGCGTTGGCCGGCGCCTGCTTGCCCGGATCCTCGGCGAGGGTGCCCATGCCGGCTTGGTGCGGGTGCAGGCCGGTGAGGAGCGAGGCCCGCGTCGGCGAGCAACGCGCGGTGTTGTAGAATTGCGTGAAGCGCAGGCCGTTTTTCGCCAGCGCGTCGAGGTGGGGCGTGGGAATCTCCGAGCCGTAGCAGCCGATATCGGAGAAGCCCATGTCGTCGGCCAAGATGATGACGATATTGGGGCGCAACGAGGGAGCAGCGGCGACGACCGCGCGATGGCCGGCGGCAAGCAGCAGGAGAAGCGCAAATGACAGCCGGCGAATAGGGGGAGGGGGCATGGGATTTTACGGGGCGGAATGCAACGCTGGGGGAAGGGAGACAAGGCAAACGACCGCAGGCCGACACCTACGGCAACCCGGTCGCCGATACCCTAAAGAAAACCTTCTCCCCGGCCAAACGAAAGCGCGGAGGGCACACATTCGGCAAACTATTTTCCACATGCCCCCGCGCGGTCCCATCTCACCGACGGGGGAGGGGCGCTGGCGCCAATGCGCCCATAGGGCCGCCGATCACTTTTTCTTTTTCGCGCGTTGCTTCGGCGCCTTGTCGGCGGTGTTTTCCGCCGCCAAGGCATCGAGCCGCGACGGACGAACGTCGGAAAATTGCTCCAACGCCGCCTGTAGAATTTTCGCGGCGGCGGCCGCCTCGCCGGTGAGGGCGGCGACCGCGAGCGGCTTCGTTTCGCCCAGGTCACGCTCCAAATCGATAAATTCGCCCGTGCGGTAGAGCTTGTGGCGGGCAGTGAAGGCAAACTCGCGCACGGAGAGATCGCTGCTTTGCCGCGGCGAATACCAAGAATAAATCCACTCGCGCGGCGGGCCTTTTTCGCCGCGGAGCTGCGGCCAGAAACTGCGCCCGTCGAGCGTGGGCGTCGCCGGCACGCTGAGGCCGGCGGCGGCGCAGATGGTCGGCAGGAAATCCGTCGTGTCCACCAGATCAGGAGAAACGAGGCCGGCGGAGATGCGCCCGGGCCAGCTCACGATGAGCGGCACGTGCATGCCGGCATCGGTGGTGGTGCCCTTCCCCCCGATGAACTCGCGGCCCTGAAACATCGAGCGCGTGCCGCGACCCGTGCCATTGTCGCCCAAGAAAACGATGAGCGTGCGCTCGCGCAGTTGAAGGGACTCAAGCTGCTTGATGAGTTTACCGACCAGCATGTCCATGTGCTCCACCATGTCCTTAAAGTGCGCCTCGGAGTGGTTCACCTGCTCGCCGATTGCCTTGGGATCCCAGTCCTTGCTCCCGGGCGTGGGCTGGTAGGGCGAGTGGGTGAGGATCATCGGGTAGTAGAGGAAGAACGGCTCGTCCTTGTGCCGCGTGACGAAGTCCTGGACAAAATCGTGCACGACATCGGGGCCGTATTCGCCGTGGGAAAAATCAACCGGCACGCCGTTGTGCTCGATGCCCGGGTTGGCGTAGCGGGGCGGGCGGCGGGTGTGTTGCCAGAGGTAGGACTCGTGAAACCCGAGGGTCTGAGGCAGGTCTTTCTCCGGCCCCAGCTGCCACTTGCCCGCGATGCCCGTGCGATAACCGGCGCGCTGGAAGTGATGACCGAAGGTCGTGAGCTTCGGATCCATCGTGCCAAAGTTGATGTAGTTTCGGGCATTCGACTGGCCGGTCATCAACTGCAGGCGCGTCGGGGTGCAAAGGGGCTGGGCATAGCATTGGGTAAACCGCACTCCGGCCGCCGCGAGCCGATCGAGCACCGGGGTGCGATACGACGTGCCGCCGTTCGCCCCAATCGTCTCATAACCGAGATCGTCAGCGAGGATCAGGATGACGTTGGGCTTGGGCTCGGCCGCTGCGGCGCGCGACGCCACGACGACACAGCTAAAAATCAACAGGGCGGACAGCAGGCGGGATCGGTGCATGGGTGGAAGGGGGGCAACGCAGCGCAACCCCACCCGCGGCACACGTCAACCGTGCTCACGCGCCTCAGGGCGGCAGCAACCCGGCGAGCACGGTGATCGCCTCTTGGCGCACGGACAGCACTGCGCGCAGGTCGGCCTGCGCGGCCGCGAGCCGATCTTCGTTCTGATGATAGGCCTCCCGTGCCCGCGCCAACCGGCTCTTGATCTCGGCCTCGGGCAGCTTGTCGCTGACGGCGGCGCGCAACATGTCGCGCTCAACGTTGCTGCTGGTCCGCTTGGTGCGATCCGCCGGCGCACTGGACGACACCCCGCGGCGCACCTCCTCAAGTTTTTCGATTCGCACCGCGATGACGTCCCACTCGTCATCGTCGACCACTTCCAACTGCTCGCGCAACTTGGTAAGCATTCGGTTCTGCGGGTCAGTCGAGCTGGGTTTGCGGTCACGCGGGTCGGGGGCAACGTCGCGCCCCTTTGCCTTGACCCCCGAAATGTCCATGCCCATCTCGCGGCGCAGATCCTTCCGCTCATCCTTGTTTCCCTTGGCCGCCCAGACGGCCGACGTCGCGAGCAGGCCGGAAACCAGAAGCACAAACAGCGAACGAAAAGGACGGCGGCTGAGGGGAGGCACAGCGGGATTCATGGCGTTTCCCCTACGACGAGCAAGCCCAGGCGAGGTTACCCCAAAATTTCGCGCCTCCCACTCCACCCGCGCCAAGACGCGCGCTCACGGCACGCTCTTGCGCCAGGCGAGCGCAGCCGCGGTGAGTCGGGCGGCAACGGCCGGCTGGGACGCGGTCACGTTTGTTTTTTCGGCCGGATCGGCAGTGAGATTGTAGAGTTCCGGGCTCGTGCCATCCGCGTTGACGAGGAGTTTCCAAGGACCGTCGCGCACTGCGACATTGGGGCTGCGGTCCCGGCCGGGCGCATATTTGAAGGCGGTCTCATTGCGGCCATATTCGAAGAAAAGCGGTGACCGGCGGACGATCGCCTCGCCGCGGAGGGCGGCGGAGATATTTTCGCCGTCAAGTTTCGCCGCCGGGAGCGCCGCGCCGGCGATCGCGCAAAGCGTCGGCAGCACATCGACGGCCGAGCCCACGGTCGCCCGATCGATGCGACCGGCGGGCACGCGACCGGGCCAGCGGGCGATGAACGGCATTCGAATCCCGCCCTCGTAGAGGCTAATCTTGCTGCCGCGGAAACCGCCGGAGCGCGCGCCCTGAAACGTCGGCAAGGCGCCGTTGTCGCTGGAAAAAATCACGAGCGTGTTGTCGTCGAGGCCGAGTTTTTTCAAGCCGTCCATCAGGCGCCCGATCTGTTTGTCCATCTCCACGAGGACGGGGCGGAAATTCTCCGGCGTGTCGCCCTTGGCGCTGTGATCGTCGGGCACCCACGGGGTATGCACGTCGTCGAACCAGAGGTTCACGAAACACGGCGTGGCGCGGTGGCGCGAGAGAAAATCGAGCGTCTTCTCAACGAAGAACGCGGTGCGATCCCAGCGCTTCACCTTGTCCTGCGGCGACCAGATCCAGTTCGTCGCGGTGATGTCGGGGTGCGGCTCGGGACTCTCCCACGTGCCGGCGTGCTCGTCGTAACCGTAGGCCGCGAACTTCGGGGCATCGGTCACATCGCGGCCGCCACCGAGGTGCCACTTGCCGAAATGGGCCGTGGCGTAGCCCGCCTGCTTGAGCTGGCGCGGGAGCGACGGCGCGGCCGCATCGAGGAAATCAGCCTGGCCGCAGGCGCGGTTGCCGGCGCGGGTTTGCAGGAAACTCGTGATGCGCCACCGCGCCGGAAACATCCCCGTGATCAGCCCGGCGCGCGACGGCGAGCAGATGGG
>JBDSGI010000439.1:0-4700 GCA_039919035.1 Opitutaceae bacterium | reverse complement strand
GCCACGGTCACCAACTCGCCTAGATTGATCGCCGCGAGCGTGACGGCGAGAAACAGCGCGAGCAGCAGGGCCGCGATGCGCTCGACCACGGCCTCGTTGAGCCAGGCGCCCCCGGTCGCGTCATGTGCCGCCCGCAGCACGAAGCCGACGAGCAGCGCGCCCATGTAGGCCGGCAGCGAAGCTCCGGCCTGATCCAACCCAAAGCTCAGCCACGCCCCAAACTTGATGCAACCGGCCACGAGCAGCAAATGTCCCGCCGCCGAAAGACCGTGCCGACACAAACCGCGCACATCGTCGGTGAAGCACGCGATGTTCAGCGCCGCACGAGAAGAGCTCGGCGTTGCGGCGACCATGAGGCGCCGATCACGCCGGCGCAGCAGCCACTCCGCCACCGGGCCCGCGAGCAACCCGCCCGCAACCAGCCCGAAAGTCGCGGCCGCCGCGCCCGTCGCAGCCGCCGCCGAAAAACCCGCCTCCTCCAAGCGCGGCACAAACCCCAGCGCCGTCCCGTGGCCACCTACCAGCGTAAGCGCACCGCACACCACGCCCAGCGCGGGCGGCGCATGCAGCAGGTGGGCGACCGCGATCCCCACGGCGTTTTGCACCACGGCGAGCACGGTCGCGCCGCCGAGCAAGACAACCAAAGCCCAGCCCCCCGCGCGCAGCAGGCGCACCGGCGCGCGCAACCCCACGCACGTGAAAAAGCCCACGAGCAGCGGCAGGTTCACATTTTTCGCCGGCCGCAGCGCCCATTGCGGTTCGGGCGTGACGAGCCACGTCCACCACCCCGCCGTAACCTTCGTCTGCCACACGATCGTGATGATCCCTCCGCCGCTGAGCAGCAGCACGGCACCCGCGCAGAGCAACCCACCCACCACCGGAACGGGAATATTGAACCGCGCCAGAATCGGCCCGCGGCGCACCACCGCCTCGCCGAGCCACAGGATCGGCACGGCGGCAAGCAACAGCCACCACGGGGAAAGCGTCAGGGTCATTTGCGGCAGGGGGAAGCGCCCGTCATGCCACGTCGGCGGTGGCGACGCACGAGAAATTCCATCGCGCGGCCGTTTCCAGCTTTGCCATCGCGCCCGGGAACACGTGACGTTGCGCGCCCTCCCCTTTCTCCGATGTCCCGCCTTACCTCTCTGTTCTTCGCGGCTCTCGTCTTTTCCGCCGGCCCGTGCGCGTTTGCTGCGAAGATCACCTCGCCGCGCGAGCACTTCGGCTTCGCCATCGGTGACGACTACCAACTCGCGACCTACACCCAGACGGAAGCCTATTTCAAAAAACTCGCCACCGAGTCGGACCGCGTGCGGCTCGTGGACATGGGGCACACCGAGGAAGGCCGCACGCAATGGATGCTCGTGATCAGTTCCGCGCAGAACCTACGCGCTCTCACTCGCTACAAGGACACCGCGCGCCGGCTCGCGCGTGCCGAAGGACTGACTGATGCACAAGCCCGCGCCCTCGCCGCCTCCGGCAAAGCTGTCGTGTGGATCGACGGCGGCTTGCATGCCAGCGAGACGGTCGGCGCCCACCAGCTCATCGAAACCGCGTGGCAACTCGCCAGCGCCACCGACCCGGAAATGCTGCGTATCCTGAAGGACGTGATCATCCTCTGCGCCCACGCCAATCCCGACGGCCAGGAGCTCGTGAGCAATTGGTATATGCGAGAACCCGAACCCGCGAAGCGCGTGCTCACCCCGACGCCGCGGCTCTATCAGAAATACATCGGGCACGACAATAACCGCGACTTCTACCTTTCGTCGCAGAAGGAGAGCACCAACATCAACCGCCAGCTCTACCTCGAGTGGTTTCCCCAAATCATCTACAACCACCATCAGACTGGCCCGGCCGGCACGGTGATTTTCATCCCGCCGTTCCGCGACCCGTTCAACTACGTTTACGATCCGCTCGTGATCAACGGTGTGCAGGCGCTGGGCACCGCAATTCAGGGCCGTTTCCTGCAGGAGGATAAACCCGGTGCGACTTCCCGCAGCGGCGCGAACTACTCGACATGGTTCAACGGCGGCCTGCGCACGACTTCCTATTTCCACAATATGATCGGCCTCCTCACGGAGATTATCGGCAACCCCACGCCGACGCACATCCCGCTCGTCGCTCGCCGCCAGCTGCCGACCGGCGACATCCCCGCGCCCGTCGCACCCCAGGCTTGGCATTACCGCCAGTCGATCGAATATTCGCTCAGCGCCAACCGCGCCGTCCTCGACTACGCGTCCCGTCAGCGCGAGACGCTCCTCTATAATATCTACCGGATGGGCCAGAATTCGATCGACCGAGGCAACCGCGACACGTGGACGCCCCGCCCGAGCCGCCTCGATGAAATCTCCCGCCTAGCCGCCGCCGACCGCAGCGGCACCGAAGCCGAGACCTCCCCCGAGCCGAGCGACACCCCCGCCAGCCCGACCCAGCGCCTCGCAGCCAAATACTGGGACCTGTTGCGCAAACCGGAATGGCGCGACCCGCGCGGCTACATCCTGCCCGCCGACCAGCCGGATTTCCCAACCGCGATTAAGTTTATCAACGCCCTCGTGAAAACCGGCGTCGCGATCCATCGCGCCACGGCGGAGTTTACGGTCGCCGGAAAAAATTATCCGGCCGGCTCATATGTGGTGAAGACCGCGCAGGCGTTTCGCCCCCACGTGCTCGACCTGTTCGAACCGCAGGATCATCCGAACGATTTCAAATTCGAAGGCGGCCCGCCGAACAAACCCTACGACGTAGCCGGTTGGACGCTGGCGTTCCAGATGGGAGTCCAGTTCGACCGCGTGCTCGACACGTTCGACGGCCCGTTCGAGCGGTTGCCTTACGGCCAGCTCCAATCGCCGCCGACCGCGCCGCTCCCCGAGGCCAAGGGCGACACCGCCGGCTGGCTCTTCAGCCGTCGCCAGAACAACAGCTTTATCCTCGCGAATCGGCTGCTGAAACTTGGTGCCGGAATTCAAACTCATCCGAGCAACGGTGATTTCTTCGCGCCCGCCGCCGGTCGGGCGGCGCTGGGCAAGGCGGCGGCTGGCCTCGGGGTGCAACTCGATGCCGTGCAGATGGAGATTTCAAATTTTCAGCCCGTCACCGTCCCACGCATCGCGCTGTGGGACCGCTTCGGCGGCTCCATGCCCTCGGGCTGGACCCGCTGGCTGCTGGAGCAATTCGAGTTTCCCTTCGACGTCATCTACGCGCCCCAAATTGACGCCGGCAAACTGCGCGAAAAATACGACGCCATCATCTTCGTCAGCGGCGCAATCGCGGCCCCGGGCACCCGCCCGCCGGCCGTCAGCACGCCGCGCCATCTCCCGCCGGAATTCGAAAATCGCATTGGCCGCATCACCCCCGACAAATCCATCCCCGCCCTGAAGGAGTTTCTGACGGCCGGCGGCACGATCGTGGCGATCGGATCGTCCACCAACCTCGCCTACCACCTCGCGCTGCCACTGCAAAGCGCACTCACCGAACGCAACGCGGAAGGCCGGCTGAGCACGCTGCCCGACGAGAAGTTTTACGTGCCGGGCAGCGTGCTGGCGGCGCGCGTGGATGCCACCGACCCGATCGCGTGGGGCATGGCCGAGCGAGCGGATTTTTATTTTGAACGCAGCGCTTCGTTCAAACTGCCCGCAGATGCCACCGCGCGCGGCATCCGGCCGATCGCGTGGTTTGATTCGGAGAAACCGCTCCGCAGTGGCTGGGCGTGGGGCCAAAAATACCTGAAGGACAGCGTGACGGTCGCCAGCGTATCCGTGGGCGCCGGAAAACTGCACCTGATGGGCAGCGAGATCGCATTTCGCGGGCAAACCCACGGCACGTTCAAACTGCTTTTCAACGCGCTCTATCTCTCCACCCAGAATCCTCCGCTGCGCTGATGCCCCCGGCGAGGAGGAAATCGCAGTTGACATCACAGAGGCGTTCGTGAGCTTTTTCGCCTCTTGGTTTTCGGCTTCCTAGCTCAATGGTAGAGCAGTTGACTCTTAATCAATTGGTTCCGGGTTCGAGTCCCGGGGGAGCCACCAGCCTTCGCCTTTGAGGGGTCTGCTGGAGCCGCCGAGTAATCGCGAGTGCCGTTTTTTCCCAGTCAATGTTGGTCGTAAGCGCCAGGTCTGGCCGGCGTAGCTCAATGGTAGAGCACCTGTTTTGTAAACAGGCGGTTGCGGGTTCGAATCCCATCGCCGGCTCCATCTCGCTCCGCGAGTTCCGTCTCGCCCGAGCGAATCGCGACCCGAGCGGGCTGCGGCCCAACCTTTTTTCTGCCCGATGGTGTAATGGTAGCACAAACGACTCTGACTCGTTTTGTCTAGGTTCGACTCCTAGTCGGGCAGCCAATCTTTTTTTGAAAATGTCGCGCCCTGCATCTAATATTTTTGGCGGAGGATCGTTAAAGCTGCCGACGCGCACCAATCAGTGACTCTGATCGCACACCCCTTCCAAAATCCCGCGGCAGATTAGAACGAGATAGACTAGTCCCCGATTTTGGTTCCACCTCCCGCCCAAATAATTTCCCGAAAAGACGAGACAAAGTGGGTTGACAGCCAACTTTTCCTAAAGCCTATTTCGCCTCCTCCCAAATATTTTACCCCAAGAATTTCTTCGGCGCGCGATGCTGAAAATTACAGTTACCCATCACCGACCTTCCGCCATAGTGGCATGATACCGGCTCTTACCCGGGATCACAAGGTCGGCTCGGTTTA
>JBDSGI010000438.1:0-2968 GCA_039919035.1 Opitutaceae bacterium | reverse complement strand
GGGCAAGCGCGACGCCCTCGGGGAGCAAAGTGGACCGCGCCGCCGGCGGCGCAGTCCTGTAGCGATCCGTCCAGGCGCGAAACGCCGCCATCGCCGCCGGCTGCGCCGCGTCGGCCCACGCCTGCGCATAGGCGTGGCGCTCCAGCGTAGCACGGTGATCGGTCGATTCGGCCGCGGGACCGGCGGCCGCCGTCGCAGCTGGCTCCACCGCCCCCACCGGGGTTTTCGCCGTCCGCTCATCGCGCGGGCTGCCGGGGGGCGCCGAGTTTCGCCACAGCAGCAAGGCAGCGAACGCAATGAGCAACGCCAAGGGAGGCAGGATTCGGGCAGCGCGCATTGGTGGGGCGATAAAGCGATAGGGGTGTCACCGGCGGCGGGCCAGCTTAACCTCGCTCTGCGACCGCGCAAAACCACCTAGGTTTCCCGCGTTGACCCCCCGGTCGCCGCCGTTAGCTACAACCCCTCCCGGATTTGAACCGCGTCCACATCAAAACCTATGGGTGTCAGATGAACGAGCGCGACAGCGAGGCTGTCGCGGCGATGTTGCGCGCCCGCGGCTACCGCATCGTGGCCGACGAGGCCGGCTGCGACATTCTCCTGCTCAACACCTGCTCCGTCCGCGACGCAGCCGAGCAGAAGGCTATCGGCAAGGCAGGATACCTCGCGCAGCGGAAGAAGAAACAGCCCGACTTCATCCTCGGGATCCTCGGCTGCATGGCGCAGAACCGCGGCGCCTCGCTCCTCGACCAGCTGCCCGATCTCGACCTGATCGTGGGCACCCAGAAATTTCACCAAGTCCCCGACTACCTCGACAACCTCCGCGCCGCCCGCAGCGCCGGCATCCCGATTGGCGCGACCATCGTCGATATCGCCGAGGAGGCCGGTTCGCAAAACACCATCAAGGATCACCTCGCGCCCGAGGCCGGCGCCGATGGCGAAATCGAACGGCAAGTCAGCGCCTTCGTCTCGATTCAGCAGGGCTGCAACATGGACTGTGCCTTCTGCATCGTCCCCAAAACCCGCGGCGACGAACGCTCGCGGCCGATGGACGACATCGTGCGCGAGTGCGAGCAGCTCGCCGCGCGCGGCGTCCGCGAGGTCACCTTGCTCGGCCAGATCGTCACCAGCTACGGGCGCCGCGACTACACCCATACCGGCGGGATCACTCCCTTCGTGCAGTTGCTCGAACGCGTCCACGCCATCGCCGGCATCGACAGGATCCGGTTCACCTCGCCCCACCCGCGCGGGTTCAAGGACGACCTCGTCGCCGCCTACGCCCGGCTGCCGAAACTCTGCGGCTACGTGCATCTGCCCATGCAGAGCGGCAGCGACCGCATCCTCCGCGCGATGAACCGCCCCTACACCCGGGCGCGCTACAAGGAAATCGTCGACGCCCTCCGCGCCGCCGAGCCGGCGATATATTTTTCGACCGACGTGATCGTGGGTTTCCCGGGGGAAACGGACGACGACTTCGCGCAGACGCGGGACCTGTTCGAAGCCTGCGACTTCGACATGGCCTACGTCTTCAAATACTCAATCCGCACCGGCACGCCCGCCGCCGAACTCGCGGACCAGGTGCCCGACGAGGTGAAGGAGCACCGCAACCAAGTCCTGCTCGAGGTGCTGCAAAAAAATTCCCTCCGCCACACCGCCCGCTTGGTTGGCACCGTCGAGGACGTGCTCGTCGAGGGCCGCGACAAAAGCGGCGAGCGCTTTACGGGCCGCACGCGCGGCAACCGCGTCTGCGTCTTCGCCGCCGATTCGCGCCTCGTCGGCCAAATCGTCCCGCTCAAGATTGAGCGCGCGAGCGTGAGCACTCTTTACGGGGAGCTGCTGCTGGCGGGCGTGGAAAACTAAAACCATCGTTCTCGCTCTTCATTTTCGTTCCTTTTTCCGATGTCCCTCCTCCTCGCCACCCTCATTCCCGGCCTGCTCCTCATCGCGCTGGGCGTGCCACTGCTGCTGAACAGCGCCGGCTACGCCGCGATGCTGAAGGCGATGCCTCGCTCCACGGCAGCGGGCAACGTCTTCTTCACCGTCGGCGCCGCGTGGTTTCTCTACAACATCGCCCACCTCGGCGCGGCCGATCTGATCATTCCGAAGTCCTACATGCTGGCCGCCTTCGCCCTGATCTCGGTGCTCTCCCTGATTTACATGCGCGAGTTTCTCGCCGTGCGCGGGCTGGCCGCGCTCGTGCTCGTGGGCGCCATGCCTTTGCTCGACGCCGGCTTCATGAATTTCGAGCACGGCCAGATCGTGCTCTACAAGATCGCCGTCTACCTTGCGATTATCGCGGCCATCTGGCTCGCGGCCCAACCGTGGCGACTCCGCGACTTCTTCGCTTGGATGTTCGCGATGTCGGGACGCACTCGTGCCGTCGGCGGCCTCCTCGCCGCCTACGGTGTGGTGCTCGCCATCGTGGCTTTCACCTACTGACCGTCGCCGTCCGCGTTATGCCCGCTCCCGTGCTCCTCGTGATCGCCGGTCCCGCCGGCTCGGGTAAGAGCACGCTTTGCGACCGCCTCGTGCTCGAGCGTCCGGAGTTCTCGCGGGTCGTGACCACCACCACTCGCGCCCCCCGCGCCGGTGAAATCAATGGCGTCCACTATCATTTCTTCACCCCCGTTGAGTTTCGGCGCCGTGTGGCGGCAGGCGAGTTTCTTGAGTGGGCGCAGGTCCATGGCGACCATGATGACCGCCTCTACGGCACTTTGAAATCCAGCGTGCTGGAACCGCTCGCCGCCGGCCGAGACCTCGTGATGAGCATCGACGTGCAGGGTGTCGAAAGCATGCGCCGCGTCGCCCGCGCCGACGAGCGCCTGCGCCGCGCCATGACCACCCTCTTCATCCTCGTCGATCACGACCGGCTCATTGGCCGAATGCGCGAGCGTGCGAAGGATCACGACGACGAAATCGCCCGCCGTCTCGCCACCGCCGAAGCCGAGCTGCGCGAAGCCCAAAAATTCGA
>JBDSGI010000437.1:0-5681 GCA_039919035.1 Opitutaceae bacterium | reverse complement strand
GAGCCCATGCTCGGCCGGCCCTTGATGATCGAGCCGGTGTTCATGAACGCGTGCGCGGTATCGTGGTTAATCTGCTCGGTCTGCATCGAGCGGACGACGCACAGTTCGTCAGCCACGCTCGCGAGGTGGGGAAACAAGTCGCTCACCTCGATGCCGGATTTCCCATGCTTATGAAACTCCGTGAACGCGCCGCGCGCCTTGAGCACGGTGTTCTGAAGCTGCGCGAGTTGCTGGCCCTTGGTGAACGATTCGGGGAACGGCTGGCCGTCGAGTTCCTTGAGTTTTGGTTTCCAGTCGAAGGTCTCATGCTGCGACGGACCGCCGGCCATGCAGAGGTAAATGACGCGTTTCGCGCGCACGGGGAACTGCGCCTCGCGCAGCGCGCCGCTCCAGCCGGGCGGTCTTTTCGCGTCCGCGCCAGTGACCCCGGCGGCGGTGAGTTTTTGCGCGAGCAGGGCAAACGCGAGGCCGCCGAGGCCGTAGGCACTCTGCGTGAGAAACGTGCGGCGATTGACGCTGAGGGCATGGGCCGTGGGATCGAAAGGGTGCATGGGCGTCAGTAGCGGGTGATGACTTCTTGGGAATTGAGCAGCACGCGCGCGACCATGGTCCAGGCGGCGAGCTCCGCGGCGTCGCCGGTCGGCGGCGGGCTGATGCCGATGCGGAGGAGTTTTTCCGCTTCGGGCACATTGGCGCGGTAGTAGTCGCGCTGCGTGGCGAGAAACGCGGTGAGAGACTTCTGCTCCGCAGCCTTCGGCGCGCGGGCGAGCGCGAGCTGAAACGCGGCGCGAACGTGCGGGGGGTCGTCCTGGCCGCCCGCGGCGAGCACGCGGGCGGCGAAGTGTCGCGCGGCTTCGACGAAGGTTGGGTCGTTGAGCAGCGTTAGCGCCTGCTGCGGGGTGTTGCTCACGCTGCGGGCGGCGGCGCATTCGTCGCGCGCGGGCGCGTCGAAGTTGGCCAGCATCGGATGGAGAAACGTCCGCTGCCAGTGCATGTAAACCCCGCGGCGCCACTGCGCATCCGCGTCGCTCGAGATGTAGTCGCGGTCGGGAAACTGGAGCGCAGCGTAGTAGCCGGGCGGCTGATAAGGGAAGGCGCTCGGTCCGCCGAGGTCGCGCAAGTCGAGGAGGCCGGCGATGAAGAGCGCGTTGTCGCGGACAAACTCGGCCTCGAGGCGACGCGGATTCTGGGAAGCAAGGAGGCGGTTGGCCGGATCGGTTTCGCGCAACTCGGGCCGCGCGGTGCTGATCTGCCGATAGGTCCCGCTCGTGACAATGAGACGGATCATGTGCCGCAGGTCCCAGCCTCCGTCGCGGAACTCGCTCGCGAGCCAGTCGAGCAACTCCGGGTGCGAGGGCAGTTCGCCCTGCGAGCCGAGGTCATCGACACTCGCGCTGAGCGCCGTGCCGAAATAAATCGCCCAGAGGCGGTTCACCACCGTGCGCGCGGTGATTGGATTGTCCCGCGAGACGATCCAGCGCGCGAGGTCGAGGCGCGTGAGGCGTTTCTCCAGGGTGCTTTCGCGGCGGCCGGGCAGGAAACTCGGTGTCGCCGGCAGCACAACCGCGCCGGACTCGTCCTGCCAATTGCCCCGCGGCAGCACGCGCACGGTGAACGGCTCGACCGCCTCGGTGACCATCGACCACGCCTTGCCTTCGTTGGTGGCGCGAATCGCAGCGGTGAGTTCGTGGTAGCGGGTAAAGCCCGAGCGATCGTCGCCCGTGCTCATGAGCCACGTGTCGGCGAGCAACGCCTGCTGCGCGGCGCCCGTCTGCGGTGTGGCAAGGGCAGCGAGCACGGCATCGGAAGCAACGTCGAGCGGCCGGCCGGCGCCGAGCGGACTCGTGGCGACGCGAAACGGCGCGCGGGCTTCGCCGGTGATCGAGACGACGAGAGTCTCATCGGGTGCGAGCGTGAGGGGTTCGGTCAGCAGCCAGACAGCGGTCAGGGTGTCACCCGCTCGGTCGGTCGGCAACCGCCAGCCGGCGGCGATACCTTCGATTTCGAAACCACCGCGGTAGCGCGGCGCCTTGGCGGCGGCGTCGGCAAACGCGAAGGCGAGCTTGCGGTCCTTGCCGTCGGCGCCGCGCACGCTGGCGGCCAGTGTGAAGGTGTCGCCGGCGCGGGCGCGGCGTTTCTCCGGATCGGCGACGGGTTCCGCGACCAAATCGACGCGCAGCGCGGCGATGGATGCGGTGCCGGGACGAAGGGCGAGGCGCAGGGTTTCGGTGCGGACGAGCGCGCGGGCGAGTCGAACGGTGCCGTCGTCCTCGACCGCGACGGCGCGTTCCATGACGGGTTTGCCGGCCTTCACGACTTCGGAGGCGGGCAGCGGGCGCTCCCACGCGCCGGGCACGCGGGCGAGGTGCGCGCGGATTTCGTCGAGCCACGTGGCGAAGCGGGCGGCGGCGGCGGGCTCGGCGGCGTGGCGGCGGAGCGCGAGCACGTGGGCGTTGAGATCTTCGGCGGCCCGGTCGTGCCGGGCGGTAAGATACGGGCTGGCGACCTCGATCTCGGGGGGAAACGGGAAGTCGTTATTGAAGCCGGCCAGCTCGGGATTCCGCGTGTAGCCGTAGTCGGAATAAACGCCCCACTGCTTCACGTCGGCGAAGAACGACTGCAGCTCGTAGAAATCACGCGTCTTGATCGGATCGAATTTGTGGTCGTGGCACTCGGCGCAGCCAAACGTGCTGCCGAACCAGGCCGCCGCCACGCCACGCACGCGCTCGGCGCCGTATTTCGCCAGATACTCCTGCGGCTGCGCGCCGCCCTCGCGCGTCATCATGTTGAGCCGGTTGTAGCCGGTCGCGACGCGCTGTTCGGTGGTGGCGTTCGGCAGGAGGTCGCCCGCGAGCTGCTCGATGGTGAACTGGTCGAAGCGCTTGTTCGTATTGAACGCGTTGATGACGTAATCGCGATAGGGGAAAATCCGCTGGTTCTGATCGCCGTGAAACCCGACCGTGTCGGTGAACCGCGCGAGATCCAGCCACCACACCGCCATGCGTTCGCCGTGGCGGGGCGACGCGAGCAGTCGCTCCACCTTTTTCTCATAGGCGTCGCGTGAGCGGTCGGCGAGAAACACCGCCGTCTCCTTTGGCGTCGGCGGCAGGCCGGTCAGGTCGAGCGACACGCGGCGCAGCAGCCGGAACTTGTCCGCCTCGGGTGATGGCGCGATTTTCTTGGCGGTCAGTTTCTCGCGAATGAAGGCATCGATGGGATTCGCCTCCGCGCGCGTGGCTGCCGGCAGCGCGGGCTTGGCGAGCGGCGCGTAGGCCCAGTGCGGCTCGTAAACCGCACCCTCCGCGACCCAGCGGCGAAAAAGATCCTTTTGTGCGGCGGTGAGCGTCTTGTGCGCCTCCTCGGGCGGCATCGGGTCACTCTCATCGAATATGCGGAAGATGATTTCGCTTTCGTCGGGCTTGCCCGGCACGATGGGCAGGAGATCGTGCTTGGTCTTCTTCAGCGCCTCCTCGCGGAGATCAAGCCGCATGCCGGCCTTGCGGGATTTCGGGTCGTTGCCGTGGCAGTGAAAACAGGTGTCCGACATGATCGGACGGATGTCGCGGTTGAACGAGACGCGCGGCTCGGCGGCCAACACCTCGGACGAGAGCGCGACCAAAGCGATAAAAGGTATTGTCAGGCGGAGCATGAGTGAACGGGGATGATGGTGCGGGTTGAGCCCACCGCGGGGTAAACCGATACGTGCTCGTCTGCGGGTCAACAGGGCAGAGCAGATCAACCGACCCGGTGCAGTTTGTAGGGGTAGACTTTCCCGGCGTTCCACTGGCAGACGTAGAGACTGCTCTCGTCGTCCACGCACACGTCGTGACCGTGGAGAAACACCGGCTGGTCCTGCATCATAAGCAGCAACTCGCCGCGATCGTTGTAGCGCGGGGCCTGTCCGCCGGGATTCGAAATCACGCGATTCTGGCAATCGAGTATGGTTACGAAGCCACGCTTCAGCTTCGGGCGAAAATCATTTGGCACCATGCCGAAGCAGACCCCCGAGATGAGAAGGTCGCCGGAGATCACCGGCCGGCTCATGAACGCGCCGGGCAGGTAAATCGATTTTACGAATTCGCCCTCGGGCGTGAACCACTGGAATTCGTTGCGCATGCGCTCCGTGCAGAGGAGCAGCGGCGTTTTCTCCCGCGAGTCGAAGACGAGGCCGTGGGCCTGGAGAAACTTGCCGGGAGTGAGGTCGCTCTTGCCGCCAAACTTGCCGAGGTATTTCCCCGTCGCATCGAAGCGCAAAATAAACTGCGACCCGTAGCCATCGGCCACGTAAATACGCCCGTCGGGCCCGACCGCGACTTCGGTGGGCGCGTATTTCTCGCCGACAGCATAGGCGCCGCAAGCCGAGGCGCCCGGCAATTCCAAGAGGAGTTCTCCTTCGAGAGAAGCCTTCACGACGCGACCGCGGGTATCGGCAATCCAGAGAATCTCGCGGCCGTTTTCAATCGCGAGGGTCAAGCCGTGCGCGCCCGCGAGGTTCAGGGTCCATGAGCCGAGGAGGGCACCGTCCTTCGCGTAGATGAGGACGTTGTTCTTGGCGTTGTCGGTCAGGAGGAAGAGCCGGCCGTCACGCACCTGCACCATCTCATGGCAGTTGTTGACGGGCGTCTTGGTGGCGTCGGCTTTGCTCCAGAGCTTATCGACGCGGTAGCGATGCTCGCCGTGACCGACGATCGCACCGTGGAATTCCGGCGCGGTCTTGCTCTGGGCGCGGAGCGCAGGCGCGGCGAAAGCCACGGCGGTCGCGGCCGCCGTGGTGGCTAGGAATTCGCGGCGGGTGGAAATTGGTTTCATCCGAAGCGGGGAAAGCGTCGGACGCTCAAGGCAGCTCGCGAATACGAACGCTCTTGAAGTAAAAGACGCTCGTCGGGTCGTGCCCTTGGAGGGCGATCGCGCCGCCCGCAGGATTAAGCACGCGGCCTTTGCGCTCAGTCGTGCGCTGGGCGACGGCGTCGGCTGGCTCCGTGTAGTCCACCACGGTCGCACCGTTGATCTGAACGACGATCCGCTGGCCTTGCACGGTGATGCGCGTGGTGAACCACTTCGTCTCGTCCACCGGCGATTTGTCGAGATCGACGACCGCGTAGAGGCTGCCCGTCTTGCGCTTTTCCTTCGCAGTGCTGTTGAGCTGAATTTCGTAGCCGTGCGAAAGGCGCAGCGCCTCCGACTGCGTCACGTAGTCGGTGTGGATAAAAATTCCGCTGTTGGCCTCAGGCTCACCGCGGGCGACAACCTCCAGCTCGAAATTCTTGAAACGCACGAAGTCCTCTTTGCCGTCTCCGACGAAAAACAGGTGCGAGCTTTGTTTCGTGCCGTGCGCACGGATTGCGCCATCGACGATCGACCAGGAGTCCGGGTAGGCGTTGGCTTTCCATCCCGTTAGGTCCTTCCCGTTGAAGAGCTCGCGCCAGCCGTCGGCGGCTCGACTAGCGGCGGGCCAAAAGCCGCAAAAAACAACGGCAACGAGTATGGGGAGTGTGCGGTTGAGCATGGAACGGACGGAGGTTGGGGCGCCGTCCGACGTCACGCAATGGCGGGTTTCCCGCGGTTGCGCTTACCGCCCTCGCCCTGCCACGTTCAGGGTCGTGCTGATGCGTCCGCTTCATTTTATTATCGCTGCGCTGATCGGGTTGGCTGGTTCGGCCTGCGGAAAGCGCGAGACCGCC
>JBDSGI010000436.1:0-5227 GCA_039919035.1 Opitutaceae bacterium | reverse complement strand
TAGGGCGGAAGCCCCAGAACGTGCCTTTGGGGCCAAAGGTCCGCAGCGAGCCGAAGTCGAGGCGCGGGCGGAACTGCGCGGCGGCGGGCGCGAAATCGAAGGGTGGAAAACCACAAGGGGAGGTGAGGGGTGGGAGTTCATGGAGTTTGTTTGGTCTTGGTCTTTTCGGCACCCGCGCGGGTCTTGACCGGCGGAGTCCACTCGGCGGGCTTGGGCGTGGCGACTTTCAGCGGCGCGGTGTCGCCGTAGCGGGCCATTTCCTTTTCGAGGAGCGCGGTCATCTCGGCGAGTTTCGCGTCGTGCGCGGGCTGGCCGGCGAGATTGGTCAGCTCGTGCGGATCGGTGGCGAGGTCGAAGAGCTGGGTGCGGTCCACCTGCGGGTAGCGGATGAGTTTCCAGCGGTCGTCGCGCACCGCGCGCTGCACATCGCGGTAGGCGGTTTAGAGCACGTCGCGGACTTTTGGGGCCTTGCCCTGAATCACCGGCAGGAGGCTGCTGGCCTCGACGCCGGCGGGAATTTTAGCGCCGCCGAAATCACAGAACGTCGGAAATAAATCCATGAGGTAAACGAGCGCCTCGCTGCGGCCGTGGGGGATGCCGGGGCCGGCGATGACGAGCGGCACGTGCATACCGCCGAACTCGTAGAGGTTTTGTTTGCCGAAGAGACCGTGCTCGCCGAGCGAGAGACCGTTGTCGCCGGAGAAAATGATAATGGTGTTGTCCCACTCGCCCATCGCTTTGAGCTGGGCGATCACGCGGCCGATGTGGTGGTCGAGGCCGGTGATGCACGCGTAGTAGTCGGCGAGTTGCTGCTTCGTGTCCTCGGGCGTGCGCGGCCAGGGCGCGAGCATCTCGTCGCGCACCGCCATCTCGCCGTTGTCGAAGGGATGCTGCGGCATGAAGGCGGGCGACAGCGGGATGTTTTTCGGATCGTAGAGTCCGTGGAACTCCGGTGCGGCGACGCGCGGATCGTGGGGCACGGGCGGCGCGAAATAGATGTAGAACGGCTTCGCGCGATCTGCGGCGTCGGCGCGCTCGCGGAGAAACTTGATCGTGGCGTCGGCGTGTCGTTCGCTTGAACCGCGGCGCAAGACCACCGACCCATCGTTCATGACGAGGTTGGTGTCGAAGGCGTTGATGCCGGCGGTGAATTCGTTGCCACCTTTGCCAACATGAAACGTGGTATAGCCGGCGGCACCGAGCACCTTGGGCAACGACTGCGAGGCGTCGGCGTTGGGATCTCGGCCCGAGGGAATGCGCAACCAGGATTTGCCCGTCAGCAGCATCGTGCGGCTCGGCTGGCACACGGCCCCAACCATTGAGCCCATCGTGTAGCAATGGGTGAAGGTCATCCCGCGCGCGACCAGCGTGTCCAGATTGGGCGTTTGGAGCAGCGGATTGCCGAGCGCGCGCAAGCCGTCCGTCCGGTGATCGTCGGCGTGGAGGTGGACGATGTTGAGTTTGGGTTTTTCAGCCGCCGCGGAACCGGTGACGAAGGCGAGCAGCAGCGGCGCGAAGGTGAGAAAGCTGAATTTCATGGTAGAGGGGACTGGGGTGATCCGGGGGAAATATCTGGTCGGATCACTTCAGCGGGTGCTCCTTGAGCAGTTCCTCGGTGTTGTAGAGCATCATGCGGCCGGGATTTTCAGCGCGGACTTTTTGCACTTCGCCGGATCGGATCGGAGCGGCGTCGTTGCCAAAACTGTTGCGCACGAAGGTGAGCACGGCCGCGACTTCTTCGTCGTTCAACATCCCGCCGAACGGGGTCATCGGCACCTGGCCGTCGTATTTCTTGCCGTTGACCTCGAGCGGTCCCGTCAGGCCATACAGCGTGAGTTTGATCAAGCGCTCCGGATCGTCGGTGACCCAAGGGCTGCTCGCGAGCGACGGAAACGCGGGGTCGAGGCCTTTGCCATTCGCTTGGTGGCAGGTGACACAATAGCCTTCCCGCAGGTAGATTTGCTGGCCGGCGAGATATTGCTCTTGGCCGGCGGTGTTGAGGTGGATGGGTGCGGGAAGCTGGGGATGCTCGGGTTTCTCGACTTCGGCGAGACCGTCGAGGCGATCGGCGGCCGTCTTCGCGACGGCTTTGCTCCAGAGGTCGAGCGGCTGGCTGGCGCCGATGGCGACGATCTTTTTCGCGGCGGGCACGTTCGGCAACCACGAGGCGGCGACGACGGCTTCGAGGCGCACGCGGCCGTGCGGATCGGCGGCGGCTTTTTCCAACAGGGCGGCGTGGTCGGCGACACGGTGGGTGTTGTAGCGTAGCACGCGGACGGCGGCGGCTCGGGCGTGGAAATCTGGGGAAGCGAGGAGTTCGCGAAGCAACGGCTCGTCGACCGCGTTCATGCCCCAAGTGGTCCAGAGGGCTTCGAGTTTCGCGTGCGGATCGGTCTGCGCGGCGGCCCATTTTTTGACGGCTGGAAGAACGGTCGCGACCGGATGACCCCGGATTTCGCGGCGGGTGCGGTAGCGCGTGCGGCTCTCGGGTTCCTTCAGGTTTTCGAGCAGGGTCGCAAGCGGTGCGCCGGCAATCTTCGCGGGCTTCACGAGTGGACGGCTGGGGTAAGTGATCCGGTAAATGCGGCCGTGGTTGTGGTCGCGCAGGGGATCGCGGGCGTTGTGCTGCATGTGGCCGATGAGGACGTTGTGCCAGTCAATGACGTAGAGCGATCCATCCGGCGCGAACTCCAGATCGACCGGGCGGAAATTGCGGTCGGTGCTTGTGAGCAGGTCCTGACGGAAGGTGGTTTTCCAACCGGTGCCGTCGTCCTCGATCTGGTGCTGCTTGATGCCGAGGAAGCCGATGGCGTTGCAGAGAAGGAGATCCCCTTGGACTTCGTCGGGGAAGTGGCGGGAGGAAATCACTTCAAGCCCGGACGTGGGCCGCACTTTTTCCGCGGCGGGGATGAGATCGACGGTGGCGGGCGTTTTGCTGCCGAAGGTGGGCTTCACCTGCATCGGCAAGGCCCAGTTCATGTTCGTGCCGGAGGTGAACAGGAAAAAATCCTGCCCCCACCGATCGAAAACGTAGCCCCAGGGATTGGGGATCTGCATCTGGATCGTGCGCTCCAACATGCCGCGCTGCGGACTGTAGCGGTAGAATCCGCCATCGACGCAGCGCACCGGGCCGTAGGGGGTCTCGACGTTGCTGTGTAGAAAAATTCCCTCGCAGAGCATGAAGGCACCGCTGGGATCGGCGGTGTAGGCGCTGATGGCGTGGTGCGTGTCGTGCGTGTCGAAGCCACCGAGGATGATCTCATAGCGGTCGGCTTTGTCGTCGCCGTTGGTATCGCGCAGAAGCACGAGATTCGGCTCCTGGGAAAGGTAGACGCCTTCCGGCGCAAACTCGAAACCGATGGTCAGGTAGAGGTGATCGGCAAACACGGTTTCCTTGTCGGCTTTGCCGTCGCCGTCGGTGTCCTCGTAGATGAGGATTTTGTCGTTGGGCAGCGCGTCGCCCGGGCGATAGGCCGGATAGGCGGGCATGACAGCGACCCAGAGGCGGCCCCGATTGTCGAAGGAAAGCTGCATGGGGTTCGCGAGATTGGGGAACTCCTTCTCGCTGGCGAAGAGCTCGACCTGGTAGCCGGGAGGAACGGTGAGCGCCGCGATGCCGTCGTCGGCGGGGAGATAGCTTTCGGTTCCGTTCTTGACGCTCGGCTGGTAGTTCGTCGGCACGGGCGGCAGCACGTGGGTCTTGCTGTCATCGACGATGAGATCCTGTTTTCGGCCGCTCGCGACTTCGTGAATGACGGTGTCGCGGAGCACGGTCATCTCGCGCGTTTTTTTGACTTCGTCGGGATAGTTCTGCGGGCCGTAGGGGCCATAGCGCCGGCCGTAGGCGTGGACGCCGTTGACGAGGTTGTAGTCGTTATTCCAGAAATAATCTTTCTGCTTCACGGCCTCGTAAACGAGTGCGGGGTCGGCCTTCGAGACCGTGGCTTGGAGACCGAACGCGCCGGTCGCGAGGAGCTGGGCGACGTGTTGGTAGCCTACGTCGTTGGGAATGAAGCCGCCCGTGGTGAGGGGCTGGCGGGCTTGGGCGTAGAGCGCCTGCATCGGTTTGAAGAGGTCGATGAAGGTGAGGCCGTGCCTCTTCGCGACGGATGCAATGGCGGCGGAGTAGAGCGTGAGATTGGCGTTTTCTTTCGTGCCGTCGGGCAGGTCGCGGCGGGCGGACTGGTTTTCGTAGGCGACGGGCGAGACGAGCACGAGGCGGGGCGCGGCCTGGCCGTTGTAGGCTTTGCTCAACGTGTATTGCACCCACGCGTCCAACTCGGCTTCGAAGTTGGCGACCTTGGTCGGACCGTCGAAGGATTCGTTGTAGCCGAAGAACGCGAAGATCGTGTCGGCCTTGAGGTGCGTGAGCCACTGGTCGGGCGTGGGGAAGAAGCCCTGGCCTTTGTGGACGTTGAGTTCGGGATGGAATTTTTCCGCGCCGGGAAACGCCCACTGCGACGGGCGCGAGGGATGAGGGCGGAAGCCGGGCGTGTCGCCCACGTGGCCCAGATTGCGGAAAAACAATTCGTGTTCGGGGTAGCGCAGCGCGAGTTCCGTCTCGATGCGGTGATAGTAAACATCGCGCTCGGCGAGGCCATTGCCGAGGAGCACGATGCGCTCGCCCTGGCTAGGTGGAGCGACGATTTGCGGACGCCGGGCGGTGGCGACAACCGGCTCGGCCTTCAGGGCGTGGGGCGCATCGACTTTTCTCGCCGGCTGCGGGGTGCGGGCCTGCTTTTTCGCTTTTTGTTTGGCGGCGGCGTCAGGCTGGGCGGCGAGGGCGGGCGCGGTCTCGGATTCTGGCTCGGCTTTCGTGGTTTGCTTGGCTTTGGCTTTCGCGGGCGGCGGGGGCGGAGGCGAACCCGGAGCGGGGATCGGGCTCTCAAAGCCGACGTAGGCCGAGGGCTTGATCGCGGCGATGTAGGCGTTGTTGCCAAACGTGCTCGGTTTGTAGGGGCCGACGAGCGCGACGTTCAGATCGGGCGTGATGGCGGACTCGAGGCCCAACGCCCAAAAAGCGGCGTTCACCAACATGCGCCGGTAACCGTCATTGAGCAGATCCTCCGAGGCACCGTAGAGGGACGTAAAGACGCGGCCGGTTTTTCCTGAAGCGCTCTCATACGTGCGCGTCCACTCGGAAGGCATCGGCGGCTTGGTGGCGTCCGGCGGGGAATCGGGCGTCATGCCGTTGAGCGGCTGGGCCATCGTGAGAATTTCGCCGTCG
>JBDSGI010000435.1:0-4901 GCA_039919035.1 Opitutaceae bacterium | reverse complement strand
CACGGCGTGCTGTGCGTGCCCTCGCCGAGCGGATTGCGCGCGAGCTCTTTAAATTCGTCGCCCGCCGCGATCACGAGCATCTCGCCCTTCGTGCTCGGGCAGTAAATCTTTCCATCAATCATGACGGGCGAGGCGAAGAATTCTGCGCGCAGGCGCTCGCTCCAGATTTCCCGACCTGTCGCCGCCTCAATGGCGCTGGCGAAACCGGCGTCACTGATCAAATAGAGGCGGCCGTTCTGGTAGAGCGGCGTGGGCACGTAGGGCGTGGCGCGCTTCAGGGTGTAGGCGACGTTCGTTTTACTGACGTCGCCCTGGCCGCCGAGTTTGATCGCGGTGAGGTAGTTCGCCGAGCCCGCGCCCGACCCGCAGGTGCCAATGGCGAGATCGCCCGCGACGATCGGCGATGCGACCATGCGCTTGTCGTAAACCGGCGCCTCCCAATTGGGCGCGCCAGTGCGGGGGTTGAGGCTGGAGACACCGTGCGACTGGCTGGTGAGCAGAAGTTCGATCGAGCCATCCGCGCGGGTGTGCGTGACCGGCGTGCAGTAGGCGGCCGCGATGTTCGGATTGCGTCCCGCTCCGCGCGGCGATTTCCACACCTCCGCACCCGTCTTCAAATCAAGCGCGACCACGAAACTCGGCCCGTCCTGATCGTTGGCCACGATCACGGTATTCTCAAAAATCATCGGCGAAGCGCCGTGGCCGTGCTGCGAAAGAAACGGCCCGAGGTCGCGGGCCCACAGTTCCTTTCCCGCGTGGTCGAATGCGCGCACCCAGTAGTGTTCCGCCGAAACGAACAACGTGATCACGCGCTGCGCGTCCACCACGGCGGAGCCGTTGGCGTAACCGGAATTCTTGTTGCCCGGCCGGTGCGTGGGCTGGGTGTGGCTCTTCGCCCAGAGCTCGCGGCCCTCGCGCTTGTCGAGGCACAGCAGCGTGCGGGTGTTGCCGCCATCCGTCGCCGTCATCAGGAAAAGTTTGTCGCCCCAAATCACCGGCTGGGAGTGGCTCGCGCCGGCAATCGGCACGCGCCACGCGAAATCCTGTTCGGTCCAGGTGACAGGGACGTTTTTTGCGGGGCTGATGCCGGTGCCGTTGGGGCCGCGAAACCGCGTCCACTCCTGCGCCTGGGCCAGCGCACCAACCGACAACGCCGCGAGCAGCGAAAAAACAACGGGACGGGAAATAATTCTCATGATGGGTGGGAGGGTAAGAGCCAGAGTGATGCGCGAACATGGCAGCCAGACGCAGATCACGCGGCGGGCGATGCGCGGTCAAAGAGAATTCGCCCAATCTCGCGTCCCGGCTTGCGCGCTTGCCCGGCGGCGTAAGTTCCCCCGGACTCCAGCATCACCCTCTTCCCCATGAAACTCGTCCGTCTTTCCCTTTTCACCGCCGCGCTTCTGGCCCACACCGCAATCGTGCCGGCGGGCAGCGCCGCCACCGATTGGCCCGCGTGGCGTGGACCGACCGCCGACGGCCATGCCGCCCCCGGCCAAGTTCCGCCCGTGAAGTGGAGCGAGAAGGAGAACATCGCGTGGCGCGCCCCGGTCCGCGGCCGGGGCCACAGCTCGCCCACGGTCGCGGGTGATCGGGTGTTTCTCGCGACGGCCGACGCCGACACCCAAGAGCATCTCGTCCTGGCATTCGACCGAGCCACGGGAAAAACCGTCTGGACGACGACCGTGCATCGCGGCCCGCTCGAGTCGGGCAACCACAAGAATTCCTCGGCGGCATCCTCAACCGTCGCGTGGGACGGCGAGCGGCTCTACATCAATTTTCTCCACGCCAAGGCGATTCATACCAGCGCGCTCGATCGCGACGGGAAAATTCTTTGGCAAACCCGCGTCGGGGACTACGTGGTCCACCAAGGCTTCGGTGCTTCGCCCGTCGTTTACGAAGACGTGGTCATCGTCGCGGCCGATCACCGGGGCGGCGGCAAAGTCGCCGGCCTCGACCGGCGCACCGGGAAAATTCTCTGGGAGCACGCCCGCCCCAAAATCCCCAACTACGCCACGCCCGCCGTGCTGCGCGTCGCCGGTCGCACCCAAATGATTCTGGGCGGCTGCAACCACGTCCTCAGCCTCGACCCGCTCACCGGCAAACAACTCTGGGAAATCGAGGGTTCGACCGAGGAGACGGTGGTGACCGCAACGACCGACGGCAGCCGCGTCTTCCTCAGCGGCGGTTACCCAAAGAGTCATTTCATCGCCGTCGAAGCTGACGGCTCGGGCAAAATTACCTGGCAAAACAACTCCCGCGTTTATGTGCCGACGGCACTCGTGGACAGCGGACACGTGTTTGCCGTGCTCGATGCCGGCCACGCCGTCTGCTGGGACGCTGCGACCGGCAAGGAGCGTTGGCGCGAAAAAGTGGACCGCGATTTTTACTCCTCGCCCGTGATGGCCGGCCCGCGCGTCTACGCGACCAGCCTGCGTGGGGTGACCTCGGTCTTTGAAGCCACGCCGAAGGCGTTCAAGCTGCTCGCGCAAAACCAACTCGGCGACGAAGCGCTCTCGACCCCCGCCATCGCGGGCGGGCAAATCTTTCTACGGAGCGCGAAGAAGGGTGAACCGCGCCAAGAGTTTTTGTGGTGTGTCGCCGCGAAGTAATGAGGCGTTCGCGACACGTCATCTTCGGGCTCGCCGGCGCCGCGCTCCTGACGGTCGCGCCATCACTCTCGGCGAAGACCGCCACGCTCATCGCGTCGCCTGAGCAAGGTTGGCCCCAATTCCGCGGACCACGACGCGACGGCATCAGCGACGAAAAAGGTCTGCTGCAAACGTGGCCCGCCGAAGGACCGAAACTCCTCTGGTCCGCTCCGGGGGCCGGGCGGGGCTTCTCGTCCACCATCATCGGCGGCGGGCGGCTCTATGTGACGGGGGACTTCGGCGAGGAGGTCCGCATTCTCGCCTACACGCTCGACGGGCAGCCGTTGTGGTCGGCGCGCAACGGCGATGCCTGGCTCACGCAATATCCCGGCGCGCGCACCTCGGTCACTTTTTCCCACGGGCGCCTCTACCACCAAAACGCCCACGGCCGCATCGCGTGCCTGGAGGCCGCGACGGGCCGGGAACTCTGGGCGGTGGATCTCACCCAACGTTTTCGAGGCGAGAATATCACTTGGGGTTTCAGTGAGTGCCTGCTCGTCGACGATCGCGCAGTCTACGCCACCGCCGGCGGCCGCGACGCGATGATCATCGCGCTCGATCGCGTGACCGGCGAACTGCGCTGGAAAATCCCGCAGCCCGATCCAAACCCCGACAAGGTGGAGGGCGCGACTTACTCGGCTCCGATTCTTGTGCACTTTGCCGGCCGCCGTCTGCTGATTGGATGCACGCAGCGCCAGCTCTACTGCGCCGATGCCGACCGCGGGACGCTCCAGTGGACGCGACCGCGACCGACGCCCTATTCCGTGCTCGCGATTTCGCCAGTGCTCATCGGCGACGCCGTTTTTATGACCGCCCCCATGGGCGTCCCCGGCCAGCTCTACCGACTCGTTGCGCCCGCCGATTCCTCGCAACCCGTCGGCGTCGAGGACGCGTGGACGACCGCGCTCGACACCTGCCAGGGCGGCGTCGTCCACATTGGCAACCGGCTTTACGGCGCAACCTACCCGCGCCGCGGAACTTGGCAGGCCGTCGATGCCCGCAATGGCGAACTGCTCTACGAAACGTCCGATTTTCTCAAGGGCTGCACGCTCTACGCCGACCAGCGCCTCTACGCGCTCGCCGAAGATGGCTGGATGGTCCTCCTCGAGCCCACCGACCAAAAATTCGAAGTGCGCGGTCGCTTCCGGCTCCCCGGCACGCGCGACCGCGATCGTGATGCGTGGGCGCACCCGGTGATCCTCGACGGCCGACTCTACACGCGCTACCACGGCACGATTTTCTGCTATGACCTCCGCGCTCCCTTCGCGCTGATGCGCGTCTCCCTCACATTGCCATGACGCACCCCTCCGCCCTTCCCCACAAGCTGCCCGCGCTGCTGGCGCGCACGCGTTTTTACTACGGTTGGGTCATCATGGTCCTCGCGGCGTTCGCGATGGTCGGCACACTCCCGGGGCGCACGCAAGGGCTCGGGCTCATCACGGAATCACTGATGCGCGACCTCGGGCTCGACCGCGTGGCGTTTGCGCAGATGAACCTCTGGGCGACGCTGCTCGGCTCGCTCTGCTGTATCGGCGTCGGGCGCCTGCAGGACAAGCTCGGCAGCCGTTCCGTGCTGACGGCGGTCGCGGCGCTGCTCGGCGCGGTGGTGCTCGGGATGAGCGTCACCACGAGCGCGACGGTGATGTTCGGCTTGCTCGTGCTCTCGCGCGGCCTCGGCCAGAGCGCGCTTTCGGTGGTGAGCTTGGCGCTCGTAGGCCAGTGGTTTCGCCGCCGGCTCACTCTCGCGATGGGCATCTACGCCGTCGTGATGAGCATGGGTTTCATGATCGCGTTTCCCGTCGTCGGGGGGATCGTCGAGCGAGAGGGCTGGCGCACGGCTTGGGCGACGATCGGTTGGTGCCTGCTCCCGGGGCTCGCGCTCCTCGCGTGGTGGCTTGCGCGCCGCGATCCAGAGGAGTGCGGCATCGCGGCGGAAAACGAACCGGCGCTGGAAACGTCCGACGAGGCCACGCCAAGCCTGACCTTGAGCCAGGCGCTGCGCACGCCGGCCTTCTGGATCTTCGCGCTGGCCAGCTCGACCTACACTCTCGTCGCCTCGGGCGTCGGCCTGTTCAACGAATCGATCCTCGCCGAGCGCGGCTTCCCGGCCGACATCTTTCATCGCAGCCTCGTGATTGTCGCGCTGGTGTCGCTGGTCGGAAATTTCCTCGGCGGCTGGATCTCGTCGCGCTGGAGCATGAATCGCCTGATGGCGCTCGCCATGGCGCTGCTCGCGGCGGCGCTCTGCGG